>DATCDE010000281.1 GCA_036510875.1 Actinomycetes bacterium | reverse complement strand
GGCCGCCCGCCACACCCTGGCCAGCGCGTCGGTGTCCTCCTCGGTGAAGAAGTTGCCCATGACCCGCAGCGCGAGCTTCATGAGCCCCCGCGACCGCATTCCCACCGGCCCCAGCGTCGGCACGAACCCGGGCACGGTCAGCAGCCCGGCGAGCCGGCGCGCGGCCGAGAACGCCGGCCCGTAGCTGCTACGCAGCAGCCCCGTCCAGGCCTCGGTCAGGTCGCCGCCGCGCGACGACGCCAGCACCTCGGCCGCCAGCCGGCCAGTCTCCAGCCCGTAGTCGATGCCCTCGCCGTTGAGCGGGTTCACGCACCCGGCGGCGTCCCCCACCAGCACCCAGTTGGGCCCGGCCACGTTCGACACCGCCCCGCCCATGGGCAGCAGCGCCGACCAGGGTGCGCGCATCTCGCCGTCCAGCTGCCAGTCGTCGCGACGCTCGGAGGCGTACTGCGCCAGCAGCCGGCGCAGGTTCACGTCCGCGGGGTGCCGGTCGGTGGCCAGCGTGCCCACCCCGATGTTGACCTGCCCCTCCCCGAGCGGGAACACCCAGCCATAGCCGGAGAGCACCTCGTTCTGCTCACCGCGCAGCTCCAGGTGCGAGGAGATCCACGGGTCGTCGGCCCGCCCGCTGCTGGCGTAGCCGCGGGCGGCCACGCCGTACGCCGTGTCCTGGTGCCACTCCCGGCCGAGCAGCCGGCCGAGCTGCGAGCGGGCGCCGTCGGCCACCACCAGCCTGCGGCAGCTCACCGGGTAGGTGCCCGAGCCGTCGCGGAAGACCACCTGCTCGACCCGTCCCCCGGCCATGGTCACGTCGACGGCCCGCGCGTTCTCCAGCAGCCGGGCGCCGCTACCGGTGGCCACCCCGAGCACCCGCGCGTCCAGCTCGAGCCGCGGGGCGGCCGCGCCGTACCGGGGCAGGCTGCCACCCGGCCACGGCAGGTACAGCGACTGCCCGAACCCGTCCGCCCGCAGCCCCCAGCTGCGGACCCGGCCGTCCAGCCAGCCGTCCAGTCCGAGCGCCCCCAGCTCGGCGATCGCCCGGGGGGTGAGCCCGTCGCCGCAGGGCTTGTCCCGCGGGAAGGTGGCCGCGTCGGCGAGCAGCACGTCGATGCCGGAGCGCGCCAGCCAGGCGGCCGCCGCGGACCCCGAAGGTCCGGCGCCGACCACGAGCACGTCGCAGGACAGCGTCTCCTCGCGGGTCACCGTCCTATGGTCTCGCGACCCGCCGACCGTCGCGCGGGGAGGTCCGGCAGCCAGCGAGCAGGGTGCAGGCCGGGAGGGACGAGGGAGGTCCCGTGGTGCGCACGCTCAGCCAGCGCGTCCTCAACGCCGTCCAACGCCCGGAGGTCCACGCCGAGGTGGTGATCAGCTCGCACGGCGCCCCGGTGGTGCTGTCGGTATGACGGGCCGAGCCCGGCTCCCCCGCCGTGACGTTCCTGCCCGGCGCCAGGACCCACCCACTGCTGTACGAGGAGTTCTGCGACGCGTTGGCCCGCGCCGGCTTCACCGTCGTCGGGCTGCACGGCCAGGGCCACGGCAAGAGCCCACGGGTGCGGCGTCCGCTCACCCTTGGCGCGCTCGTGACCAACGCCAGGGACGCCGTGGGGTGGGCGCGGCGCGAGGTGAGCGACCGGGTGGTGGCGTGCGGCTCCAGCCAGGGCGGCGTGCTGGCGATGGCCGTGGCCACCGTCGAGCCGCAGCTCACGGCGGTGGTCGCCCACAACATCCTGGACCCACGGCTGCCGGACTCGCTGCTCGTCACCCCGGTACCCGGCACGCCTGCGGCCGGCCTTCCCCGCGCTGCGGGCCGCGCTCCGGATGGGCGGCCGGGTCGCCCCGGAGTTGCCGGTCCCGTTCGGCGCCTGCCTGGAGATGGGCCGGGTCACCCGAGATCCGGCGATCGCCGACTACTTCTGGACCGACCCCTGCGCGACGGGTCGATCCGCTGCCCCGTCCTGGTCGTTGCCGGGCGGGGCGACCCGCTGTCCCCGCTGGGCTACACCCGTCAGGTGTTCGACGAGATCGTGGCCCCGGCCAAGGAGCTGCTCGTCGTGGAGACCGACGTCCACCTGCTGTTCGTCGAGGCGCTGGAGGCGACCCTGCCCCCGCTGCTGCAGCGGCTGCGAGCCCTCACGGCGCCGGTCAGCCGGCCGACTTCTCCCGCACCTGGCGCTTGATCCGGGCGAGCATCGCGGCCATCCCGCGCAGCCGCAGCGCGCTCACCGCCTCGGCCAGACCGAGCCGGACGTAGAAGTCGTCCGGCACGGCCAGCACGGCGTCGGCCGGCTCGCCGTCCAGCCCCTCGCGCAGGATCCCGGCGAAGCCCCGCGTCGTGGGGGCCTCCGGCGGCGCCGAGAAGAACAGGTGCACCGTGCGGTCCAGATCCACCTCGACGGCGAGGAACAGCGGCGACTGGCACTCCGGCACCGGCTCCAGCAGGTCCGGGTGCTCGGCGTACCGCGGCGGCAGCGGCGGCAGGTCGCGGGACAGCTCGAGCAGCAGCTGCACCCGGTCCTGCGGGCCGACCGCCGCGAAGTCCTCGACCACCTCCTCCAGCGCCTGCGGCAGCGCCGGCCCGCTCATGCGCCGGGCCCCTGCTTGACCGGGACCCGGACGGCGTTGCCCCACTCGGTCCACGAGCCGTCGTAGTTGCGCACGTGCGGGTAGCCCAACAGGTGGGTGAGCACGAACCAGGTGTGCGAGGAGCGCTCGCCGATGCGGCAGTACGCAACGATGTCGTCGTCCTGGGTCAGCCCGACCTCGTCGCGGTAGATCGACTCGAGCTCGGGCCGGGGCCGGAAGGTGCCGTCCTCGGCCGCCGCCCGGGCCCACGGCACGCTCTTCGCCCCCGGGATGTGGCCGCCGCGCAGCGCGCCCTCCTGCGGGTAGTCCGGCATGTGCAGCCGCTCGCCGGTGTACTCCTCCGGCGAGCGGACGTCGATCAGCGGTTTGCTCAGGTTGGCCAGCACGTCGTCGCGGTAGGCCCGGATCGGGGCGTCCACCCGCTGCACCACCGGGTAGTCGGACCGCTCCCGGACGATGGGGTCGGTCGTCATGGGCCGCCCCTCGGCGGCCCACTTGGCCCGGCCGCCGTCCAGCAGCCGGACGTCGTCGTGGCCGAACAGGCTGAACACCCACAGGGCGTAGGCCGCCCACCAGTTGCTCTTGTCGCCGTAGACGACCACGGTGGTGTCCCGACTGATCCCCTTGCGGGCCATCAGGTCGGCGAACGCGGCGCTGTCCACGTAATCGCGGGTGACCGGGTCGTTGAGGTCCAGGTGCCAGTCCACCTTGACCGCGCCGGGGATGTGGCCGGTGTCGTAGAGCAGCACGTCCTCGTCGGACTCCACGACCACGAGCCCGGGGTCGCCGAGGTGCGCGGCCAACCAGTCGGTGGTGACCAGCCGCTCGGGGTGCGCGTACTGGGCGATCTTGGGGTCGTCGTCGAGCGGGATCTGAGTGGGGGTCATGGGGTCCTCGTTCTCGCGGTGGAGGGTGGGTGGCAGGGTCAGAACCCGGCAACGGGGTGCGGGGCGTAGGGCCGCTCGAGCGCGGCGATCTCGTCGTCGGTCAGCCGCAGGTCGAGAGCGGCGACGGCATCGGTCAGGTGATGCGGCCCGGTCGCGCCGATGATCGGCGCGGTGATGGTCGGCTGCTGGGCCACCCAGGCCAGTGCCACCTGCGCCCGCGGAACGCCACGCGCCTCGGCGACCCGGGCGACGGCGTCCGCGATCGCCCAGTCCCCCGCCTGGTAGAGGGTCTGGCCGAACACGTCGGTGCGGGTCCGCTCGGTCTCCTCGTCCCAGGGCCGGGCCAGCCGGCCGCGGGCCAGCGGGCTCCACGGCAGCACGCCGACGCCCTGGTCAGCGCACAGCGGGAGCATCTCCCGCTCCTCCTCGCGGTTGAGCAGGTTGTAGTGGTCCTGCATGGAGACGAACCGGGTCCAGCCGTGCTGGTCGGCGAGGAACAGCGCCTTGGCGAACTGCCAGGCCCACATGGACGACGCCCCGATGTAGCGCGCCTTGCCCGCCTTGACGACGTCGTGCAGCGTCTCGAGGGTCTCCTCGAGCGGGGTCGCCGGGTCGAACCGGTGAATCTGGTACAGGTCCACGTAGTCGGTGCCGAGCCGGCGGAGGCTGTCGTCGATCGCCGTCATGATGTGACCGCGGGACAGCCCGGCGCCGTTGGGGCCCGGCCGCATCCGACCGTGCACCTTGGTGGCGATGACCACCTCGTCCCGCCTGGCGTAGTCGGCGAGCGCACGGCCGACGATCTCCTCGCTGGTGCCGTCTGAGTAGACGTTGGCCGTGTCGAAGAAGTTGATGCCGAGGTCCAGGGCCTGCTTGATGATCGGGCGGCTGTCCGCCTCAGGCAGCGTCCAGGAGTGGTTGCCCCGCTCCGGGTCGCCGAAGCTCATGCAGCCGACGCACAGCCGTGAGACCTCCAGCCCCGTCCGGCCCAGATTGACGTACTCCACGTCGCCGTCCTCCCTGTCGTCGTCGGCGGCACACCCCGAGTGCACCGCTGCGGCCCCAGTCTCAGCATCGCCGATCCGGGCGGCGACGGCACGGCCAGGTTACGGTGGCGCGATGAGTGCTCTTGACGACCTGCGCGCGGCCGGCGATGCGTTCGCCCAGCGGTTGGCCGGCGTGACCGACGACCAGTGGGACCTGTCGACCCCGTGCACCGAGTGGTCGGTGCACGACCTGTTCGCCCACGTAGCGGGTGGCAACCGGTTCGCCGTCGCGCTGCTGGCCGGCGCGTCCACTCGTGAGGCTCGGGCGGTCGCCCGGTCGCTGGACCGCACCGAGGACGCTCAGTCGGTGTTCCGCCGGACCGCCGACGAGCAGCTGGCCGCGTTCAGCGAGCCGGGCGCGTTCGAGCGCACCTGCCACCACCCGGTCGGCGACATCCCGGGGGCGCACTTCATCGGGCTGCGGACCGGTGACCTGATCGTGCACGCCTGGGACCTCGCCACAGCGGTGGGTGGCGAGCAAGACCTGGGCGACGACCTCGTGCAGCTGGGGCTGCGGATCTACCGGCCGATGGCGGGGCGACTGGGGCAGACCGGGATCTTCGGCGTCGGCGCCACTCAGGACCCGGCCGGACTCACGCCGCAGCAGCGACTCCTGGACATCGTCGGCCGCACCGCCTGAGCGCGAGTCGGCTCAGGCGTCCAGGTCGAGCTCGCGGACCGAGACCGACAGCGGCCCGGACGGGCTGGGCCGCTGCCGCACGTCCACCTCCCGGTAGCCGAGGGACGCCCAGAACTCCGACGCCGCGTCGTTCCTCTCGTCGACGCCGATCCGCAGCCTTGTCTGACCCTGATCTTTCGTCCAAGGCGTTGCGGCCGTGAAATGGGGGGCGTGGGCGGGTGTGCGGACCGCGGACGATGCGGAGCCGGCGTCGCCGCGGTCACTGATCTTTTCGCTGGCTCCGACGTGCCGGTTTTGGAGTCTGTCGGGCTGGCTTCTTGGAGCTTTGCGGCGCGTTGAGTGAT
>DATCDE010000280.1 GCA_036510875.1 Actinomycetes bacterium | reverse complement strand
CGATCTTGTGTGACCGATTCCCGCAGCGACGTGTCTGCCACAGCCGAGACGTCGTCCACCCTGCCGACAGCGTCCGGGACTCGCATAGCAACGACCACGTCCTCGAACACCTGTACGAGGCTGTGTCACACTGACTGTTATGGCAGCTGGTGGAATGGGCCGAAGCCCGGGCCCTTTCCGCAGGCCGCTGGCCGAGCGCGGTCGCATCGTTGTCACCTCGCCCACTACCGACGCGGGAAGGCCATGTTGGGTGGCCGTGGGGGACGACCGCCACCAGGGCACCGTCCACGCGTGGTACCGGGACGAGGTGACGGGCGAGTGGCACGCACTGGTGATGGTGTGGCTTCCGGGCGGCAGCGTCTCGCCGCGTGGGTCGCCTCCGAGCTGACAGCGATTGCCCCCAGCGTCGACTGTCGCCCGCCGAGCAGTCGGGGTGGACTGGCTGCCGGGATTGTCCGTCCCGTGGATCGTGAGTGATCCCGCGGGCGGGTGGGACGGTGATCCCCGGTGACGATCCGTGGCGTTCCCGCAGGTCAACGGCTCGGGCCGTGCTCACTCCTGCCGGGCCGATCTGGTTGGTGACGGGCGCGGCGTGACACCGCGCCGCCCGGGGTCCTTCTGGTTACCGCGCTCCCACCGGTTGCGCGGCGTACGTCACGAGTGACGGGCAGCAGACGATCCTGTACTTGTCCACCGGCACGTACACCGTGATGGTCTGCCCAGTACGGCAACAGGTGGGGTTCGTGGCGGCACATCCAGGGCACGGGCAGGTTCGCCGGTGACACCAGCATCAGATCCATTACGTGCGCAGCGGGGTTGAGAGGCGGGCGCCCGCGGCCCCACGCGGCATCAATGAGCGACCGCTTCACGAACCGGTTGACCGCGAAGTGCAGGTGCAGAACATGTCCGCCCGGTGCCCCGAGCATCCCAACGGGGACCCGCGGCTCCGGCTGGGGCCGGTGCCGGTGCTGCTCGGGTGGGGACGTCGGGGACTGATCTCGGAGCACGGGAATTGACTTGCCGCATATCGCGTTATATCGTTAGTCCATCGCGATACACGCGATGCAGGTTGAAGGAGACTGACGTGAAGTACCAAGAATCCACCGAACCGTCGACCCAAGGTCGACGCGGACATCACCACCATGGGCCGGGCCCCGGCTTCGGTCCCGGCTTCGGCCCCGGCAGTGGCCGGCGCGGCCCCTGGGGCCCGCCACGTGGCCGGCGCCGGGAACGCGGCGACGTCAAGGCCGCCGTCCTGCTACTGCTCGCCGAGTCGCCGCGGCACGGATACGAGATCCTCACCGAACTCGCCGACCGCAGCGACGGGCAATGGCAGCCCTCGCCGGGCTCCATCTACCCGGTCCTCAAGCGGCTGGCCATGGCGGGGCTCGTCACGGCCACCCAGGAGGACGGCAAGCGCATCTTCGCGCTGACCGACGAGGGCCGAGCCCTGGTGGCCACCGAGGGCGAGTCGTGGGGAACCCCGTGGGCGCAGTCGGATCCCAGCGAGGACGCGACCACCGAACTGTGGTCCGCCGCCAACCAGCTTGGTGCAGCGGTCTGGCAGGTCGGGCAACTCAGTGACAAAGCGCAGATCGCGGCGACCGTCGCGATCCTCGCCGACGCCCGCAAGGAGATCTACGGCCTGCTGGCCGGCTGATCCCTCGACGGCGGCCGGCATCCTCGCGGATACCGGCCGCCGTTGTCGTTGCCGGGTGCGCTCTGGCGGCGCCCCGGTAGGTGGTCGGCCGCCGTGCGCGTGTTCGGTGATCAAGGGGAGCAGGTTCGGTGGACCGTGGTACGGCCTGATCCCGGCCGCCGGAGAGCGCGGCCCCAGCAGCACCCCTATCCGCAGCGTTCGCCGCAGTAGTTCGGCCAGTGCGACTGTCCCACCGAGGAGGAGTCCCATGGACGAGACCGGACCATCGACACCCAACGACCGGCCCCACGACACCCACCATGCACACGAGCACCGGAGCGGGCCCAGCGACGTCGGTGAGCACCCGTCGACCGCGACCGAGGTCGCAACCGTTTGGGACGGGCGCTACTCCTCGGAGGTGTGGCCCAGCGACCCCGACGCCCTCCTCGTCAAGTTCGCAACATCGACTAGCAGCGGAACCGAGAGGGGCTACTTCTCCGTCGCCTACTCGACGAGGCAGAACTCATGCCCTTCCGGGTCAGCCATG
>DATCDE010000279.1 GCA_036510875.1 Actinomycetes bacterium | reverse complement strand
GGCGTCGATCAGCTTGTTCAGCTCGGCGGCGTCGGCCACCGGGGTGAGGTCGTCCAGCGGCTCCCCGGCGCCGTGGCTGTCCAGCATGGCGAGCTCGGCCTCGACGTCCGGGTAGCCCATGGACACCCGGGCCATGAACCGGTCGCGCTGGGCCTCCGGCAGCGGGTAGGTGCCTTCCATCTCGATCGGGTTCTGGGTGGCGATCACCATGAACGGCGACGCCAGCCGGTAGGTGTGGCCGTCGACGGTGACCTGGCGCTCCTCCATCGCCTCGAGCATGGCCGACTGGGTCTTGGGCGACGCCCGGTTGATCTCGTCACCCACCACGATGTTGGCGAACACGGCGCCCGGCTTGAACTCGAAGTCCCGGGTGTTCTGGTTGAACACCGACACCCCCGTGACGTCGCTGGGCAGCAGGTCGGGGGTGAACTGGATCCGCCGCACCGTGCAGTCCAGCGACCGGGCCAGCGCCTTGGCCAGCATGGTCTTTCCGACGCCGGGGACGTCCTCGATGAGCAGGTGGCCCTCGGCCAAAATGACGACGAGGGACAGTCGCACGACGTCGGGCTTGCCGGAAATCACGCTCTCGACGGCGGCACGGATGCGGGTGGCGGTGCCAACGAGGGCGTCCAGGTCAGCGGAGGCTGCGGGGGCAGTCTGACTGCCGACGACGGACATGCCCTCCATTAGAACCCGTAACCGGCTCGTCCGGCGAGCGCTGAGCGGGCTCAGCCCACCGGACGCAACCGCTGGGCGTCGTCGAACAGCGACCGGGCGCCCAGCCGGGCCGTGACCAGGGCGGTGACCGCTCCGGCCGCGAGCAACATGTACATGACGACGATCTGGTAGCGGATCGCGGTGATCGGGTCCACCCCGGCCAGGATCAGCCCGGTCATCGCGCCCGGCAGGGAGATGATGCCGACCACCTTGGTGGCCAGGATCACCGGCGTCAGCGCGGTGCGCACCGCCTCGCCGGCGTAGCCCTCGAGAGCCTGGTCCGCGGTCAGGCCGAGGGACAGCCGGGCCTCGACCTGCGGCCGCAGGTCGGCCGCCGCGTTGCGCAGCCCGCGCAGCACCAGCGCGGCCACCTGCATGCAGGTGGAGATCACCATGCCGCCCACCGGCACGACGACCCGTGGCTGGAAGGCGATCACCCCGAGCACCAGCAGCACCCCCAGCGTGGTCACCGCTCCCACCGCGATGCCGGTGGTGGCGGTGCGCAGCGCCACCGGCATCCCCTTGGCCCGGCGGGACGCCTCCACCCCGGCGACCACGACCATGCCGGCCAGCCAGGCCAGCGCTCCGAGCAGCCCGGCGTGGCCGAACAGGAAGGACAGCACGGCGCCGACGGCGAGCAGCTGGACGAAGGCCCGCAGGCCGGCGATGAGGATCTCGCGGGTGATCCCCAGCCGCTGCCAGCCGGTGATCGCCGCGGCCAGCAGCACGAGAACGACCGACGCGGCCACGCCTACCCAAGTGGGGACCTCGGGGCTCATTCCCACTCCTCACTCTCGCCGGAGACCGCGCGCTGAAGATCCACGTCGGCGGCCGCGCCGCGGGCGGTGAGCCGCCCGCCGCGCAGCACGAGCACGTCGTCGGCGACGTCGGCGGCCCGTTGCAGGTCGTGGCTGACCAAGACGACGCTCAGTCCACCGCCGACCAGGCGGCGGATCACCTCGTCCACCGCGTCGGCACTGGTGGCATCCAGCGCGGACGTCGGCTCGTCCAGCAGCAGCGCCTCAGGCCGGACGGCGAGCGCCCTGGCCAGGCACAGCCGCTGCCGCTCCCCGCCGGACAGCCCCTCGGTGCCCCGGCCGAGCAGGTCCTCCGGCAGCGCCACCCGGCGCAGCAGGTCGGCGGCGTCGGCGTCCGGCAGGTCCGGCGCACCCACCCGCAGTTCCTCGGCCACCTGGCCGGTCAGCAGGGTGGGTTGCTGCGCCACCAGCCCCACCCGGCGGCGCAGGTCGGTGGGGTCCAGCGCGGGCAGCGGCACGTCGCGCAGCAGCACCCGGCCCGACGTCGGCTCGGCCAGCCGGTTGAGCATCCGCAGCAGGGTGCTCTTGCCGGAGCCGCTGGGCCCGACGATGGCCGTGCAGCGGCCCTCGTGCAGGTGGTCGGTGACGTCGACGAGGATCGGCCGCCCGTCGGCGACCAGGCCGACGTGCTCGAGGGTGAACAACGGGGCCGGCTCCACGGCGGCAGCCTCGCACGGCTGCTCCACTCCGCCCCACCCGGACCGCTCCCGGCACCGATCCCGCACCGATCGGGGGCGGATCGGGGGCGGATCGGGTGCGGTCCGGGCAGCCACCCCTGCCGCGGCGCTGCGAAGCCGCACGGGTGCCCCACTTCGCTCCACCGGACCTGACCTGCACGGATGTCAGCCGACGGCCCCCCGACACGGGGAAATCGGAGTCGAGGAGGGTTGACGGTGGGGGAAAGTGGAGTATGGTGGCGCGCACTGGAGCCAAGGGGACCAGTGGGGTTGGGGAGGTGGCGGCCGTGTTCCTCGGTACGTACCAACCCCGCCTGGACGACAAGGGCCGGCTCTTCCTGCCGGCGAAGTTCCGGGACGAGCTGGCGGGGGGTGTCGTGGTCACCAAGGGTCAGGACAACTGCCTGTTCGTCTTCACCCGGGCCGAGTTCGCCGGCATCACCCAGCGGATGGCCGAGGCGTCCTTCACCAGCAAGGCGGCCCGGGACTACTCCCGGGTGTTCTTCGCCGGGGCGTCCGACGAGGTCCCGGACCGGCAGGGCCGGATCACCGTCCCGGCCGCGCTGCGCAGCTACGCGAGCCTGGACAAGGACTGCGTCGTCATCGGCGCCAACACCCGGCTGGAGATCTGGGACGCCCAGGCCTGGGAGTCCTACCTGCAGACCAGTGAACCGACCTTCGCCGAGCTGTCCGAGGAGGGCATCCCGGGTCTGGGCTGACCCGCACGACGAGGACGCGCGGCGAGGTCTCCTCCCGCCCGAATGCTTCCCCGGCCGCTTCCTGGCGCACCTTCCCCGGTGCCAGGCGTCGACCAGCACCCTCCCCCTCGCGGGCGGGCGGGGACCTGGCTACGCGTCCATGACCACCGCACCATCGATGAAGGGTCGAACATGAGCACAGGCGTGGCGGCGGGGCCGACCGACCGGGGCACGGAGACCGCCCCTACCACGGTGCTCGACACCGTGCTGAGCAGCGGACTGCTCGACCCGCGCAGCGGGTCGTTCGTGTTCCTGCTCGCCGTCGGGGCCACCGTCGGCGTCGTCGTGCTGGCCCACGCGCTGCTCACGGTCCTCGGCCTGTAGCCCGCCCGTGTCTGCCCAGACCCCCGTGCCACGGCACGAGCCGGTGCTCCTGGAGCGCTGCCTCACGCTGCTGGCCCCCGCGCTGGACCTGACCGATGCCGTCCTCGTCGACGCCACCGTCGGCCTGGGCGGGCACAGCGAGGCGATCCTGCGCCGGTTCCCTCAGCTGCGGCTGGTCGGCCTGGACCGGGACCCGCAGGCCCTGGGCCTGTCCCGCGACCGGCTGGCGCCGTTCGCCGACCGGCTCACCCTGGTGCACGCGGTCTACGACGCGCTGCCGGACGTGCTGGCCGAGCTCGGCCGGCCCCGGGTGCAGGGCGTCCTGTTCGACCTCGGCGTGTCCAGCCTGCAGCTGGACGAGCGCGACCGGGGCTTCTCCTACGCCCAGGACGCACCGCTGGACATGCGCATGGACCAGTCCACCGGGCTGACGGCGGCCGAGGTCCTCAACACCTACCCGGCCGACCGGCTGGCCGCGGTGCTGCGGGAGTACGGCGAGGAGCGGTTCGCCAATCGGATCGCCGACCGCGTCGTCCGGGAGCGGGCCAGCACGCCGTTCCGCTCCACCGGGGCGCTGGTCGACCTGGTCCGCTCGGCCATCCCGGCCGCGGCCCGGCGGACCGGTGGCAACCCGGCCAAGCGGACCTTCCAGGCGCTGCGGATCGAGGTCAACGGCGAACTGGCCGCCCTCGAGGCGGCGCTGCCCGCGGCGCTGCGGGCGCTGGCCCTGGGCGGGCGGATCGTTGTCATGTCCTACCAGTCGCTCGAGGACCGGCTGGTCAAGCGGGCGCTGGCCGCGGGGGCGAAGGAGACGGCGCCGCCCGGCCTGCCCGTCGTCCCCGAGCAGGACCGGCCGTGGCTGCGGCTGCTGACCAGGGGGGCCGAGACGGCGCCCGCCGAGGAGGTGGCCGCCAACCCGCGGGCGGCGTCGGTGCGGCTGCGGGCCGCCGAACGGATCCGGGAGGTCGCATGAGCACGAGCACCGCGGCGGTGCCCCGCGCGCCGCTGGCCGCGCCCACGACCCGCTGGCTGCGCCCCGTCCCGCCGGCGGTGCTGTCGCCGTCTCGGGGAGCGTTCGCGATCCTCGTGGGCGGGCTGCTCGCGGCCGGGCTGCTCGGCCTGCTCGCGCTGAACACCGCGCTGGCCCAGCGGTCCTTCGTCGCCCACGACCTGTCCCAGCGGATCAACACCCTCACCGACCGCGAGCAGGCGCTGCAGCAGGAGGTCGCCGTGCTGGAGTCCCCGCAGTCGCTGGCCACCAAGGCCGCCGCCCTGGGCATGGTGCCGAGCGGCAACCCGGCGTTCCTCGACCTGCGCACCGGCAAGGTGCTCGGCCTCCCGGCGCCCGGTCGGTGAGCACCACCCGCCAGCCGCCGCGGCAGCCGGGGCGGCCCAGTGGCAGCACCGACCGCACCGGCCGCACCACCCAGCCGGGCACCCGCTCGACCGCCCGCTCCACCCGCCGCCAGTCGGTCGCGCCGAGCGCCCGCAGGGCACCCGCCCGGCGGCCACCGGCCCGGCCGCGGCGCCGGCTGCTCTCCTTGGCCGACCCCCGCCACCGGCTGCGCGCCGCGCTGCTGACGGCCGCCGTCGTCGGCTCGCTGTTCGTGGGCCGGCTGGTGGACCTGCAGGCCATCCAGGCCCCCGCGTACGCTGCCGAGGCCGAGGCCGGACGGCTGCGCACGGTCGACCTGCCCGCCGTCCGCGGTGACATCACCGACGTGCACGGCGTGGTCCTGGCCACCAGCGTCGAGGCGTGGGACGTCACCACCGACCAGACGCTCGTCACCGACCCGGCCGGCGAAGCGGCCCAGCTGGCCCCGCTCGTCGGCATCGACGCGGGGACCCTGCAGTCCCGGCTGACCGGGACCAAGCGGTTCGCCTACGTGGCCCGTCAGGTCACCCCGAAGGTGTGGGACCAGATCAAGGCGCTAGGCCTGCCCGGCATCTTCAGCGAGCAGACCAGCCGTCGGGACTACCCGTCGGGCGGCCTCGCCGCCAGCGTCGTCGGCTTCGCGGGGCAGGACGGCTCCGGGCTCGGCGGCCTCGAGCTGGGCTGGCAGCAGCAGCTGGCCGGCAAGAGCGGGGTGCACATCTTCGAGGCCGGCGCCGGCGGTCGGGAGATCCCCTCGGCGTCCAGTGAGGAGACCGACCCGGTCCCCGGTGTGGACCTGCGGCTGACCCTCGACCGGGACATCCAGTGGGAGGCCCAGCAGGCGCTGGCCACCCAGGTGCAGGCCGCCAAGGCCGACAGCGGCACGGTCGTCGTCATGGACCCGCGCACCGGCGCCATCCTCGCGCTGGCGACCGTACCGTCGTTCGACCCGGCCGACCCGGGGGCGGCGGCCCCAGCCGACCGCGGCAACCGGGCCCTGTCCGACGTCTACGAGCCGGGCTCCACCAGCAAGATCATGACCATGTCCGCGGTGATCCAGGAGGGCAAGCTCACCCCGAACAGCACCATCGTCGTGCCGTCGTCGCTCAGCCGCGGCGGGCGCACCTTCCACGACGACGTGCCGCACGGTCAGTGGAAGCTCACCCTCACCGGCGTCCTGGCCCGCTCCAGCAACATGGGCACCATGCTGGCGGCCGAGACCCTCGGCCCGAACAAGCTCTACACGTACCTGAAGAAGTTCGGCATCGGCGACCCCCCCGGCCTGGACTTCCCCGGGGAGAGCCCCGGGCTGCTCAGCCCGCCCAGCTCGTGGTCCACGGCCCAGTTCGAGACCATCGCGTTCGGCCAGGGCCTGGCCGTGAACGCGGTGCAGGCCGCGTCGGTGTACGCGACCATCGCGAACGACGGCGTGCGGGTGCGGCCCTCGCTGGTGGCCGGCAGCACCGGCCCCAACGGGGTCTTCACCCCGGCTCCCGCACCCACCAAGACCCGGGTGGTCAGCGCGACCACCGCCGCCGAGGTGCGCGCGATGCTGGAGAGCGTCGTCTCCGACGAGGGCACCGCTCCGATGGCCCGGATCCCCGGCTACCGGGTGGCCGGCAAGACGGGGACGGCGAACCGGATCGACTCCAGCTGCGGCTGCTACCGCGGCTACACGGCGTCGTTCATCGGGTTCGCCCCCGCCGACGCGCCTCGGCTGGTCGTCGCGGTGACCCTGCAGAACCCGAAGAACGGGCATTTCGGTGGCCGGCTGGCCGGCCCGGTGTTCAAGGACGTCATGTCGTTCGCGCTGCAGACGCTGCAGATCCCGCCCACCGGGACCACGCCGCCACGTCTGCGGATCACCGCGCCCTGACCGGTAGCCTCGCGACGTGCCTGTTCCAGCCCCCGACCCCGGCCAGGCGCCGCACCCGCCGCGCCCGGCGGTGCCGGCCACCCCGCTGGCCGAGCTGGCCGAGTCCCTGGCTGGGGCGGCCGTGGCCGGCGACGCCCAGCGGGTCGCGGTCACCGGGGTGACGCTGGACAGCCGCGACGTCCGTCCCGGCGACCTGTACGCGGCGCTGCCGGGCAGCCGCGCCCACGGGGCCGACTTCGCCGGGCAGGCCGCAGCCCGCGGCGCCGCCGCGGTGCTCACCGACCCGGACGGCGCCCGCCGCTGCACCACCGCGGAGGTGGCCCTCCCGCTGCTCGTCGTCGACGACCCGAGGAGCGCCCTCGGGGCGCTCGCTGCGGTGGTCTACGGTCAGCCGGCGCACCGGCTGACCGTGCTCGGGGTGACCGGGACCAACGGCAAGACCACGACCGCCTACCTGCTGGACGCCGGGCTGCGGGCGGCCGGCCACCGCACCGGGCTGGTCGGCACCGTCGAGACCCGGGTCGGGGACGACGTGCTGCCGAGCGTGCGCACCACCCCCGAGGCCCCCGACGTCCAGGCGCTGCTCGCGCTCATGGTCGAACGCGGCTGCACCGCCGCGGCCCTGGAGGTGTCCAGCCACGCGCTGGCGCTCGGCCGGGTCGACGGCCTGGTGTTCGACGTGGCCGGGTTCACCAACCTGTCCCAGGACCACCTGGACTTCCACGGCGACCTCGAGGACTACTTCCGGGCCAAGGCCAGCCTGTTCACCCCCAAGCGCTGCCGCCGCGCGGTGGTCTGCGTGGACGGCGACCACGGCCGCCGGCTTGCGGCCGAGGCGACCGTCCCGGTCACGACGGTCACCTGTGCCGACGTCCCCGGGGCCGACTGGCGGGCCGAGGACGTCGTCCACGACCCGGACGGCAGCACCCGGTTCCGCGCGGTCGGGCCGGCCGGCCCCGTCGAGGTGACCACGGGTCTGCCGGGGGCGTTCAACGTGGCGAACGCGCTGCTCGCCCTGGCCATGCTGGACGCCGTCGGGGTGTCCGTGGCGGCCGCCGCCTCCGCACTGGCCGGGGTCGCGGTGCCCGGCCGGATGGAACGGGTCCGCGCCGGCCAGCCGTTCTCCGCGGTCGTCGACTACGCGCACACCCCCGACGCCGTCTCCCGCGCGATCGAGGCACTGCGCCCGGCGGTGACCGGGCGGCTGCTCGTCGTCCTGGGCTGCGGTGGCGACCGGGACCGGGCCAAGCGCCCGCTCATGGGCGAGGTCGCGGCCCGCGGCGCCGACCTGCTCGTGGTCACCGACGACAACCCCCGGTCGGAGGAGCCGGCCCGGATCCGGACCGCCGTCCTCGAGGGTGCGATGCAGGTGCCGGACGCCGAGCGGGCCGAGGTGCTCGAGGTAGGGGACCGGCGGGCGGCGATCGAGGCGGCGGTGGGCTCGGCCCGCGCCGGCGACGCCGTGCTGGTGCTCGGCAAGGGCCACGAGCCCGGCCAGGAGCTGGCCGACCGGGTGCTGCCGTTCGACGACCGCGCGGTGCTGCGCGAGGCCATCGCGGGAGTGGTCGCGTGATCGAGCTGACGCTGGCCGAGGTCGCCGCCGCCGTCGGCGGGGTGCTAGCCGACGTCCCCGACCCGGATGCCGTGGTGACCGGTCCGGTGACCGTCGACTCGCGCCGGGTGGCGCCGGGTGGGCTGTTCGTCGCCGTGGCGGGGGCGCACCACGACGGGCACGACTTCGCCGCGACGGCCGTGGCCTCCGGCGCCGTCGCGGTGCTGGCCGCCCGCCCCGTAGGGGTGCCCGCGGTGGTCGTCGGCGACGTCGTGGCCGGGCTCGGCCGGCTGGCCGGGACGGTCCGTCGGAGGCTGCCCGGCCTGCACGTGGTGGGCATCACCGGGTCCTCCGGGAAGACGAGCACCAAGGACCTGCTGGCCCAGCTGCTCGAGCGGCTGGGACCGACGGTGGCCCCACCCGGCAACTACAACAACGAGATCGGGCTGCCGCTGACCGTGCTGGCCGCGGATCCGACCACCCGGTTCCTGGTGCTGGAGATGGGCGCCCGGGGGCTCGGCCACATCCGCGAGCTCACCGACATTGCCGTCCCGGACGTCGGAGTGGTGCTCAACGTCGGGACCGCGCACGTGGGGGAGTTCGGCTCCCAGGAGTCCATCGCGGTGGCCAAGGGCGAGCTCGTCGAGGCGCTGCCCGAGCGCGGCCTGGCCGTGCTCAACGCCGACGACCCGCTGGTGCGCCCGATGGCCGGGCGCACCGCGGCCCGGGTGGTCAGGTACGGGGAGTCGGACGGCGCCGATGTCCGGGCCGTCGACGTCGCGCTCGACGAGCGGGGCCGGCCGCGCTTCGAGCTGATCAGCGCCGCGGGGCGGGCCGTCGTGGCCATGCGGCTGGTGGGGGAGCACCAGGTGAGCAACGCGCTGGCCGCCGCCGCGGTCGCGCTCGACGCCGGCGCGCCACTGGACGTCGTGGCAGAGGCGCTCACCGAGGCCGAACCACGCAGCCGTTGGCGGATGGAGGTCGTGGAGCGCCCCGACGGCGTCACCGTGGTCAACGACGCCTACAACGCCAACCCCGAGTCGATGCGGGCCGCGCTGAAGGCGCTCGTGGCGCTGGCCGGCGACCGGCGGTCGTGGGCGGTGCTCGGCGAGATGGGTGAGCTGGGCGCCGAGCACATCGCGGCGCACGACACCATCGGCCGGCTCGCCGTCCGGCTCAACGTGGACAAGCTCATCGTCGTGGGCGCCGGGGCCAAGGCCATGCACCTGGGCGCCGGGATGGAGGGCTCCTGGGACGACGAGTCGGTGTTCGTCACCGATGTGGAAGCCGCTGTCGCGCTGCTGCGCGAGCAGCTGCGCCCCGGGGACGTCGTACTGGTCAAGGCCTCGCGGGCGGCCGGCCTGGAGCGGGTGGCCGCGGCGCTGCTCGCCGACCGGGAGGACGGCGCCGCATGAGGCTGATCCTGATCTCGACGGCGGTCGGGCTGCTCATCGGCCTGTTCGGCACGCCGCTGCTCATCCGCACCCTGCGCAAGCACGGCTACGCCCAAGCGATCCGGGCCACCGAGGAGGGCTACCCCGACCACGAGGCCAAACGCGGCACGCCGTCCATGGGCGGCCTCACCATCGTGGTGGGCGGGGTGCTCGGCTACCTGACCGCCCACCTGTACGCGCTCGAGCCGCCGAGCGCCTCCGGCGTGCTCGTGCTGTTCCTCATGGTCGGGCTGGCCACGGTCGGCTTCGCCGACGACTACATCAAGATCTTCAAGCAGCGCAGCACCGGCCTGCGGGCCCGGACGAAGCTGGTCGGCCAGGCGGTCGTCTCGGTCGCCTTCGCCCTCGCCGCGGTCCAATTCCAGGACGACCGAGGGGTGTCACCGGCGTCCCAGGCGGTCTCCTTCGTGAGGGACAGCCCCTGGGTGCTGCCCCTGGGCGTGTTCGTGGTGTGGGTCTACGTCATGGTGGCCGGCACCTCGAACGGGGTGAACCTCGCGGACGGGCTGGACGGCCTGGCCACCGGCGCGTCGACGATGGTGCTCGGCTCCTTCGTGGTCATCAACATCTGGCAGTACACGCACGCCTGCTCCGACCAGATCGCCCCCAAGTGCTACGAGGTGCGCGACCCGCTCGACCTCGCGGTCATCGCGGCCGCGCTGGTGGGGGCCTGCTTCGGGTTCTTGTGGTGGAACGCGTCACCGGCCCAGATCTTCATGGGGGACACCGGTTCGCTGGCTCTCGGCGGGGCGCTGGCCGGGCTGGCCATCATGTCCCGCACCGAGCTGCTGCTGGTCTTGCTCGGCGGCCTGTTCGTGATCATCTCCTTCTCGGTGATCCTGCAGGTGGCCTCCTTCAAGCTGACCGGACGCCGGATCTTCCTGATGGCGCCGCTGCAGCACCACTTCGAGCTGAAGGGCTGGGGCGAGGTGACCATCGTGATCCGGTTCTGGATCATCGCGGGGCTGGCGGCCGGGCTGGGGCTGGGCATCTTCTACTCGGAGTGGGTCAGCGGAGGGCTGGTCGGGTGACCTGGCAGGGCCGCACGGTCTGCGTCACCGGGCTGGCGGTGAGCGGCTTCGCCGCGGCCGATGCGCTGCTGCAGCTGGGCGCGCACGTCGTCGTCGTCGACCGGCGCGACGACGGCTCGCTGGCCGACTCGGCCGAGATCCTTCGGGACCTGGGGGCCGACGTCCGGCTCGGTGCGGACGTCGTCACGGTGCTCCCCGCGGGCACCGACCTCGTCGTCTCCTCGCCGGGCTGGCGCGACGACGTTCCGCTGCTGGCCGCCGCGGCGGCCGCCGGGGTGCCGGTCTGGAGCGAGGTGCAGCTGGCCTGGCAGGTCCAGCCGGCGCAGCGCCGTCCGGCCTGGCTGACCCTCACCGGGACCAACGGCAAGACCACGACGGTGGAGATGCTCGCGGCCATGCTCACGGCCGCTGGCCGCCGGGCGGTCGCCGCTGGCAACGTCGGGACCCCGGTCGTCGAGGCGGTGCTCGCCGAGCGGCCCTACGACGTGCTGGCCGTCGAGCTGTCCAGCTTCCAGCTGCACCGCACGGTCGGCCTGCAGCCGGTCGCCTCGGCCGTGCTCAACGTGGCGCCGGACCACATCGACTGGCACGGCAGCCTCGAGGCGTACGCCGCGGACAAGGGCCGTGTCTACGCCGGCACCACCGCGGCGTGCGTCTACAACGTCGCCGACCCGACCACCGAGCGGCTGTTGCGCGACGCGCACGTCACCGAGGGCTGCCGCGCGGTCGGGTTCACCCTGGGCGTCCCTGCGGTCGGCATGCTCGGGGTGGTCGACGACGTGCTGGTCGACCGGGCCTTCGGCGCGGACCGGCACGGCAGCGCGGTCGAGCTGGCCACCCTGGACGACGTGCAGCCGCACGCGCCGCACAACGTGGAGAACGCGCTCGCCGCGGCCGCGCTGGCCCGGGCCTACGGCGTGCCGCCCGCTGCGGTCCGCGACGGGCTGCGCGGCTTCCGCGCCGGCGCGCACCGGATCGCGATCGTGGCCGAGGTCGCCGGTGTGACCTACGTCGACGACTCCAAGGCGACCAACCCGCACGCGGCCGTGGCGTCCCTGACGGCCTACCCGTCAGTCGTGTGGATCGCCGGGGGGCTGGCCAAGGGCGCCACCTTCGACGACCTGGTGCAGCGGACCAGGGACCGGCTGCGCGGGGTGGTCCTGCTGGGGCAGGACCGTGCCGTGGTGCGGGCGGCGCTCGCGCGACACGCGCCCGACCTCCCGGTCGTCGAGGTCGCCAGCACCGAGACTGGGACGATGGACGACGCCGTGCGGGCCGCCGCAAGCCTGGCCGTGGCCGGCGACACCGTGCTGCTCGCCCCCGGCTGCGCGTCCATGGACCTGTTCCGCGACTACGCCGCGCGGGGGGACGCCTTCGCGGCCGCCGTCCACGCGCTGCCCGGTCCGGCCCGGTGACCGCCACCGTCCCGGCGCGCTCGCGCACCGAGCAGCGCGGCACCCCCCGGCTGCTGAACCGTCCGCTGACCTCCTACCACCTGGTGCTCGGCGGTACCTTGCTGCTGCTCGCGCTCGGCCTGGTCATGGTGCTGTCGGCGTCGTCGGTCAGCGCCTATGAGATCTCCGGCTCGTCGCTGTCGATCTTCCAGAAGCAGGCCATGTGGGCGGCCATCGGCGTCCCGCTCATGTGGTGGGTGTCGCGGATGCCGGCCACGCTGATGCGCAAGGCTGCCATCCCGCTGCTCATCGGCGCGGTCGGCCTGCTGCTGCTGGTGCTGGTGCCCGGGATCGGGCTGCGGGTCAACGGCAACCAGAACTGGATCGACTTCGGTGGCCCGTTCCGGCTGCAGCCGTCCGAGGCCGCCAAGCTGGCCATCGTCGTGTGGGGCGCCGACCTGCTCACCCGCAAGGAGAAGCTGCTCGGCCAGTGGCGGCACCTGCTGGTGCCGCTGGTGCCGGTCGCGGGGCTGCTCATCGGGCTGGTCCTGCTCGGGGGCGACCTGGGCACCGCCCTGATCCTCATCGCGATCGTCGCGGCCCTGCTGTTCGTCGTGGGCGCGCCCCTGCGGCTGTTCGTGCTCGGCGGCGCCGGCGTGCTCGGGATGGTGGCGCTGCTGTCGCTCACCGCGGCCCACCGGCTGCACCGGTTCCAGTCCTGGCTGCACCCCGAGGCGGACCCGCTCGGCATCGGCTGGCAGGCCGTGCACGCCCGGTATGCGCTCGGCAGCGGCGGCTGGTGGGGCCTGGGACTGGGGGCCAGCCGGGAGAAGTGGGGCTCGCTGCCCGAGGCGCACACCGACTTCATCTACGCGGTGATCGGCGAGGAGCTCGGGCTGGTGGGCACCTTGGTGGTGCTCGTCCTGTTCGCCGTGCTGGTCTACGCGGGCGTGCGGGTCGCGCTGCGCTCCACCGACCCGTTCGTCCGGCTGGCCGCGGCGGCGGCCACCGCCTGGATCGGCTTCCAGGCGGTGGTGAACATGGGTGCCGTGGTGGGCCTGCTGCCCATCACGGGCGTGCCGCTGCCCCTGGTCTCCTACGGCGGCTCGGCGCTGCTGCCCACCCTGGTCGCGCTGGGCATGCTGCTGTCCTTCGCCAGGGACGAGCCCGGTGCCCGGCCGGCGCTGGCCGCCCGCAAGGCGGCCCGTCGTCGCCGGTTCCGCTTCCGGGGCCGATGAGCCTGCGCGTGGTCGTGGCCGGCGGTGGGACGGCGGGGCACATCGAGCCGGCGCTCGCGCTGGCCGACGCGCTGTGCCGACGGGACCCGGGCACCGAGGTCACGGCCCTGGGCACCGAACGCGGCCTGGAAACCCGGTTGGTGCCCGAGCGCGGCTACCGGCTGGCCCTGATCCCCCCGGTGCCGGTCCCGCGCCGGCCCTCGGCGGCGCTGCTGTCCCTGCCCGGACGGCTGCGGGCCGCGGTCCGCGCCGCGGAGCAGGTCCTGGTGGACACCCGGGCAGACGTGCTCGTCGGCTTCGGTGGGTACGTCGCGGGGCCCGCCTACCTGGCCGCCCGGCGCCGGAAGGTCCCGTACGTCGTCCACGAGGCCAACGCCAGGCCCGGCCTGGCCAACCGGCTGGGCGCGCGGTTCACGCGGTACGTGGCGGTCGCCACGGCCGGCACGTCGCTGTCCGGTGCCCGGCTCGTCGGCATGCCGCTGCGCCGGGCGGTCGCCCAGCTCGACCGGGCCGCGGAGCGGGCGCCGGCGCGCGCGGCGTTCGGCCTGGACGCCGACCGGCCGACCCTTCTGGTCGCCGGCGGCTCGCAGGGCGCGGTGCGGCTCAACGACGCGGTCGTCGGTGCGGCGGCCGAGCTGGCCACCGCCGGGATCCAGGTGCTGCACGCGGCCGGGCCGCGCAACGAGGTGCAGGTGCCCCGTTCTGCGGGGGAGCCGCCCTACGTCGTCGTCCCGTACCTGGACCGGATGGACCTCGCGTACGCCGCGGCCGACCTCATGCTGTGCCGGGCCGGGATGATGACCTGCGCTGAGCTGGCCGCCGTGGGCCTGCCGGGCGCGTACGTCCCGCTGCCACACGGCAACGGCGAGCAGCGGCTGAACGCGCAGCCCGTGGTCGACGCCGGCGGGGGGTTGCTCGTCGACGACGCCACCTGCACACCGGAGTGGGTGGTGGCCACGCTGCTACCGCTGCTGAAAGACACCGCCCGGCTGGACGCCATGGCCCGGGCCGCCGCGGGGTTCGGGCGCACCGACGGCGACGAGCGGCTGGCCGACCTCGTCCTCGAGGCCGCGGGGAGCCGGCCATGACCGTGCCGTCAGCGCCGGCCGCGGACCAGCTGGGCCCGGTGCACTTCATCGGCATCGGCGGGGCGGGCATGTCCGGGATCGCCCGGATCCTGCTGGACCGTGGCATCCCGGTTTCCGGCAGCGATGCCAAGGACTCCCGCGAGCTGGCCGCGCTGGCCGCCAGGGGGGCCACCGTGTTCGTGGGGCACCGGGCCGAGCAGCTGGGCCCGGCCGCGACCGTGGTGATCTCCTCGGCGATCCGGGACTCCAACGTCGAGCTGGTCGAGGCGCGGGTGCGAGGGCTGCGGGTGCTGCACCGCGCCCAGGCGCTGGCCGCCGTGATGACCGGCCGCCGGGTGGTCGCGGTGGCCGGCACGCACGGCAAGACGACGACGACGTCGATGCTCACCGTGGCCCTGCAGCACTGCGGGGCGGACCCCTCCTTCGCCATCGGCGGGGAGCTCAACGAGTCCGGCGCGAACGCCCACGACGGCTCGGGCGAGCTGTTCGTGGCCGAGGCGGACGAGTCCGACGAGTCGTTCCTGTACCTGTCGCCGTTCGCCGCTGTCGTCACCAACGTGGACGCCGACCACCTGGACCACTACCGGACCCCCGAGGCCTACGCCGCGGTGTTCACCCGGTTCGCCGACCGGCTGGACCCGGACGGGTTCCTCGTCACCTGCACCGACGACCCCGGCGCACGTCGGCTGGCCGAGCTGGTCCGGGCCGGTGGCCGCCGGGTGGTCACCTACGGCGAGGGTGCCGATGCGCAGCTGCGGGTCGAGCGGGCTGCCCCCGGCCCGACCGGGTCCCGGTTCGAGCTGTTCGACGGCACCGCCCCGTTGGGCGCGGTTCAGCTGCGGGTGCACGGCCACCACTACGTCCTCGACGCCGCCGCGGCGATCACGGCCGGCCTGCGGCTGGGCTTCCCGTTCGTCGGGCTGGCCGAGGGGATCGCGCGGTTCTCCGGCACTCGGCGGCGGATGGAGGACAAGGGCGGCGCCGCGGGCGTCCGGGTCATCGACAGCTACGCCCACCACCCCACCGAGGTCGCGGCCGACCTGCGGGCCGCCCGCGAGATCGCGGGGGAGGGGCGGCTGGTGGTGGCCTTCCAGCCGCACCTGTTCAGCCGGACCCGCATCTTCGCCGACCAGCTCGGGCAGGCCCTGGGTTTGGCCGACGACGTCGTCGTCATGGACGTGTACGCGGCTCGGGAGGACCCGGAGCCCGGGGTGACCGGCGCGCTGGTGGCGCGGGCGGTGCCGCTGCCCACCGGGCAGGTGCACTTCGAGCCGTCCTGGACGGCGGTGGCCCCGTACCTGGCGCAGCGGGCCCGACCCGGTGACCTGGTGCTGACCCTGGGCGCCGGCGACATCACCATGGTCGGCCCGGAGGTCGTCGAACTGCTCCGCCAGCGTGCGGACTGGGGGGACTCATGAGCACGCGCACGCCGACCAGACCCAAGCCCCGGGCCGCGACCGAGCGGTTCGAGGAGCGGCTCCGCTCGGTATCCAGACGGCGCTGGCTGCTGCGGGGTGCCGCCCTCGGAGTCGCGGCACTGCTCGGCCTCGCGGTCTGGCTGGTGGGCTGGTCCTCGCTGCTGGGGGTCCGGCAGGTCGTGGTGCGCGGCGCCGACCAGGTCCAGCCGTCCCTCGTGCAGCTCAAGGCCGCGGTCCCGCTCGGCACCCCGCTGGCCCGGGTCGACCTGGGCGCGGTCCGGGCCCGGGTCGAGGCCATCCCGGCGGTCGCCTCGGCGCAGGTGCGGCGCCAGTGGCCGAACACGCTGCTGGTCCAGGTGGTCGTCCGGGTGCCGGTGCTGGCGGCGAACAGCGGCGGCCAGTGGCAGCTGATCGACCGGACCGGGGTGACGTTCAAGACCGTGGCGGCACCGCCGGCCGGGCTCCCGGTGCTCACCACCGCGGGGGACCCGGCGACCGTGGACCAGGCGACCCTGCGGGCCATGGCCACGGTGGCGGCCAGCCTGCCCGCCACGCTGGCCTCGCAGGTCCGCTCGATCATTGCCACCTCCCCTGACGACGTCGTGCTCCGGCTGACCAGCGGCGCCCAGGTGCGCTGGGGCTCCGCGGACGACACGGCCGTCAAGGCCCAGGTGCTGGCCATCCTGGTCGCCCGGGTGGGCGGGCGGAAGGTGTCCCTGTACGACGTCCGGGCCCCGGACGCGCCGACCACGCGGTGAGCCCGCCGAGCAACGGCGAAGTTGACCCGAACCCCCCGATCGGCCTACCGTCCTGCATCAGCCTCAGGTTGACATAACTATCACCCTCTACCTGAGGGTCAGGGTCGGGCGGACGCGAAGGGCACAGCCGTGGCAGCACCGCAGAACTACATCGCCGTGATCAAGGTCGTCGGAATCGGTGGTGGCGGCGTCAACGCCGTCAACCGGATGATCGAGGTCGGCCTCAAGGGCGTCGAGTTCATCGCGATCAACACCGACGCGCAGGCGCTGCTGATGAGCGACGCTGACGTCAAGCTGGACATCGGCCGGGAGCTGACCCGCGGTCTCGGCGCCGGGGCCGACCCGGAGGTCGGCGCCAAGGCGGCGCTGGACCACGCCGAGGAGATCGAGGAGGTCCTCAAGGGGGCCGACATGGTCTTCGTCACCGCCGGCGAGGGCGGTGGCACCGGCACCGGCGGCGCCCCCGTCGTGGCCAAGATCGCCCGCTCCATCGGCGCGCTGACCGTCGGCGTGGTGACCCGGCCGTTCAGCTTCGAGGGCCGTCGGCGCGCCCAGCAGGCCGAGACCGGCATCGACGACCTGCGCGACGAGGTCGACACCCTCATCGTCATCCCCAACGACCGGCTGCTGTCGATCTCCGACCGTGGCGTGAGCGCGCTCGACGCGTTCCGCTCGGCCGACCAGGTGCTGCTGTCCGGCGTCCAGGGCATCACCGACCTGATCACCACGGCCGGCCTGATCAACCTCGACTTCGCCGACGTCAAGTCGGTCATGTCCGGCGCCGGCTCGGCGCTCATGGGCATCGGCTCGGCCCGGGGCGAGGAGCGGGCGGCACAGGCGGCCCGGATGGCCGTGTCCAGCCCGCTGCTCGAGGCCTCCATCGACGGCGCCCGCGGCGTGCTGCTGTCCATCTCGGGCGGTTCGGACCTTGGGCTGTTCGAGATCAACGAGGCGGCTCGGCTGGTGTCCGAGTCGGCCCACCCGGACGCCAACATCATCTTCGGTGCGGTCATCGACGACGCCCTCGGCGACGAGGTGCGGGTCACGGTCATCGCGGCCGGCTTCGACGGGGGCGCCCTCCGGCCGGCCGTACTGCCGACCCCGGCCGCAGCGGCGACTGCGGCAGCGGCTCCGGTCGAGACCGTGGCCGCGGCTTCGGTCGCCGAGGCCCAGCGTGCGGTCCCGGCTGCGAGCGCCGAGCCGGGCGAGGACGAGATCGTGCTCCCGACCGAGCGCAAGCCGCGGCGCACCATCGTCTTCGACGACGCGGCGGCGGTCGCCGCCGCCGACGACGACGACCTCGACGTACCGGACTTCCTCAAGTAGGACCGCGGCGGTGTTCGCCTGGCGGGAGACCGTCGGCGACGTCGGGTTCGCGGTCACCGACCGCTCGGGCGGCGCCGGCGCGCCGCCGTACGACGCGCTCAACCTGGCTGGCCCCGTGGGTGACGACCCTTCCGTGGTCGCCCGGAACCGGGCGCTGGTGGCCGGCGCGCTGGGGGTGGCCCCGGTCCGGCTGGTGACCGCGACCCAGGTGCACGGCCGCGACGTCGTCGTGATCGAGGGACCGCTCGACGGGCCCCCGCCGACGGCCGACGCCCTGGTGACCCGCACCCCGGGGCTGGTGCTCGCCGCGCTGGTGGCCGACTGCACCCCGGTGCTGCTCGCCGACCCCGAGGCGGGCGTGGTCGGTGTAGCCCACGCGGGGCGACCGGGGCTGGTCGCCGGCATCGTCCCCGCGGTGCTGGACGTGATGCGCGCGCAGGGCGCTCGTCGGCTGGTGGCCCGGGTCGGCCCGTCGGTCTGCGGCCGCTGCTACGAGGTGCCCGCGGCGATGCGCGACGACGTGGCCGGCGTCGCGCCCGAGGCCCGGGCCCGCAGCTGGACCGGCACCCCCGCCCTCGACGTGGCCGCCGGCGTGGTCGCCCAGCTCGCCGACGAGGTGGCCGACCTGCAGTGGCTCCACGGGTGCACCCGCGAGGACGACCGCTGGTTCTCCTACCGTCGGGCCCGCACCACGGGGCGCTTCGCCGGCCTGGCCTGGCTGGCGCCGTGAGCGACCGCACGGTCGAGCTCGCGGCCAACCTCGCCGAGGTGCACGCACGGATCGACGCGGCCTGCCGCTCGGCCGGCCGGGACCCGGCCGAGGTGACCCTCGTCGTGGTCACCAAGACCTGGCCCGCGGACGACGTCCGGCTGCTGGCCGGCCTCGGCGTCCGGGACGTGGGGGAGAACCGGGACCAGGAGGCGGCGCCCAAGGCCGTGGCCTGCGCCGGGCTCGGCTTGCGCTGGCACTTCGTCGGTCAGCTGCAGTCCAACAAGGCCAAGTCGGTCGTCCGCTACGCCGACGTCGTCCATTCGGTGGACCGGCCGCACCTCGTCCGTGCCCTGGCCGCCGCGGCCGAGTCGGCAGGGCGGCGGGTCGGCTGCCTGGTGCAGGTGCGGCTGGAACCGGTCGAGGGCCGCGGCGGTGCCGCACCCGGCGACGCGCTCGCGCTGGCCGCCCAGATCGTCGGGGCGGCGGCGCTCGACCTGCTCGGGGTGATGGCCGTGGCCCCGCTGGGGGAGCCGCCCGAGCGGGCCTTCGCCCGGCTGGCCGAGGTGGCCGCCGCCGTCCGCCGGGAGCACCCGGACGCGACCTGGGTCTCCGCCGGCATGAGCGGCGACCTGGAGGCGGCCGTCGCGGCCGGGGCGACACACGTGCGTGTCGGCACGGCGGTGCTCGGACGGCGTCCGCCGCTCGGGTAACGTCGCCTTCGACGGTCCCCCGCCGTCCGGAACGAAAGGGACCCTGAGTCATGGCCAGCGCTATGCGCAAGATGGCGGTCTACCTCGGTCTCGTCGAGGACGACGCCGACCGCTACGACGAGCACGGCGAGTACGACGAGTACGAGGAGTACCCCGAGTACGCCGCACCGCGTCGCGAGGCTCCGGCCGAGCGGGAGACCACCCGCACCCTGCAGCCGGTCCGGGATGAGAAGCTGCATGCCGCGCCGCCGGCCGCCCGGCCGTCGGCCCGTCCCCGCGAGGTGGCGACGGTCGACTCGTACAAGATCACCACGCTGCACCCGCGCAACTACAACGACGCCCGCACCGTGGGCGAGTATTACCGCGACGGCACGCCGGTCATCATGAACCTGACCGATATGGAGGACTCCGATGCCAAACGGCTGGTCGACTTCGCGGCCGGGCTGGTGTTCGGGATGCACGGCACCATCGAGCGGGTCACCGCCAAGGTGTTCCTCCTGTCACCGGCGAACGTCGTGGTCACGGCCGAGGAGAAGGCCAGGCTCGCCGAGGGCGGGTTCTTCAACCAGAGCTGATGAACTCCTCTCTCGTCGCGACCTCGGTCGTCGGCCAGACGATCTTCTACATCGGCTGGGCGTTCCTCGTCCTGCTGCTGGCCCGGCTGGTCTTCGAGTACGTGTTCCTGTTCGCCCGGGACTTCCACCCCTCCGGCGTCCTGCTGGTCGTGGTCGAGCTCGTGTACACCACCACCGACCCCCCGGTGAAGCTGTTCCGCCGGTTCATCCCGCCGCTGCGTATGGGCGGGGTCTCGCTGGACCTGTCGTTCATGGTTCTCATGCTCCTGGTCCTGATCCTTATCAACGTCGTCGCACCTTTGCTCTAGGCTGCGGCTACTACCCGTGAGTAAGAGGTGACGTCATGACGTTGACCCCCGAGGACGTGCGCAAGAAGGAGTTCAGCACCGTCCGGCTCCGCGAGGGCTACGAGATGGACGAGGTCGACGGGTTCCTCGACGAGGTCGAGGCCGAGCTGACCCGACTGCTGCGCGAGAACGAGGACCTGCGAGCCCGGCTGTCCGCGGCGTCGTCGCGACCAGCGGCCGTCGAGGGGGAACCGGCCGCGGAGGCACCGGCTGCCGCCGCAGCGCCCGCAGCCGCGGCGCCGGCCGCACCGGTGGCTGCGGCCGCCGTCGCGGCTCCGGCCGCGCTGGCGCCGACCGACCAGGCGGTCCGGATGCTCGAGCTGGCCCAGCGCACCGCGGACGAGCACGTCTCCCAGGCCAAGGCCGAGGCGGACAAGCTGGTCGCTGCGGCGCGGACCGAGGCCCAGCGGGTGACCGCTGAGATGCAGCGCGAGCAGAGCGCGCTGCAGGGCCGCATCGACCAGCTCAAGGCGTTCGAGCGCGAGTACCGGACCCGGCTGCGGTCCTACCTGGAGGGCCAGCTGCGCGAGCTGGACAGCCACGGCTCGGCCGAGCCGCCGATCCCGCCGGCGATGGCGAACGCGGCCGCTGCCGGGACGGCTCCGGCTGCCTCGCCCGGCCACGCCGCGGCCCCGGCCACACCGCCGGCCACACCGCCGGCCACACCGCCGGTCGCACCGCCGGTCGCACCGCCGGTCGCCCCGCCGGTCGGCCAGGGTGCTCCGGGGGTCACCCCGGCCGCCCCGACCCAGGAGCCGCCGTCGCGACCGGCCACGCCGTTCGCGCCGCCGACCGCCCCGCCGGTGCAGGCGCCCAGCGGCGACTGACCCGTCACGTCCCGCAACGGCCGTGAGGGCCGGGCCCGGAGCTTCCGGGACCCGGCCCTCACGGCCGAAGGGGTTCGAGGGGGCGCGACGCTCAGGCGGGACGCCGGAACGGGTCGCGGACGGGCGGCGCCGGGTCGGTGATCCGGGCCCCGTCCACGTCGATGCCGGACAGCGCCATGACCGTTTGCAGGACCGACAGCGTGGTGTGGCCCTGGGCCACGCCGGACGCGGTGACCATGGCCCGGTAGATCGTCACGTAGTGGCGCACCGGGGTGTCGTAGTTCCAGTCGACCGACCCGAGGTGCAGCGCGGTGCCCGGGCTGTCGTCGCCGTCCCAGGGCATGTCCCAGACCTGGATGCAGGCGGGGCTGGTGCTGAACCGGCCGCCGACGCTGACGTCCTGCTGGCGGCTGGCCTCCATGAGGCGACGACTCTCGCGCTCGGCCAGGACCAGCGCGGGACGCAGGTGACTGGATAGCGCCGGAGTCGCGATCGCGTGCGGCTTGAGCTTGATCCCGGCGAGTGAGGGTCCGCCGAGGGGGACGGGGTGGAGCGTCACGTCGACCTCCGGTAGGTGAGGGGGCTGGACCGTCGGGGGCGTCCGGCGGGCTCAGCACCTGACCATCTATCGGACCCTCGGATACCCCCCCTTTAGCCCCGAACCCGGCTCAGCCAGAAATTCAGCCCCAGTTCCGCGTCAGAGTGCGCCCGGTCGTGCGTCTTAGCATCCTCCGGGATCCCCTCGTGGTAGCCGCTGGCCAGCACCTCCTCGGCGACCAGCGCGGCGTGCTCGCGCAGCGCGCTGGCCAGCTCGCCGTCCGCCGTCCACCACAGCTCGATCCGGTCGGAGACGTCCAGCCCGGCGGACTTGCGGGCCTCCTGGACCAGCCGGACGGCCTCCCGGGCCAGCCCGGCCCGGCGCAGCTGCGGGGTCACCTCGAGGTCGAGCGCGAGCGTCTCCCCGGAGTCCGCGGCAACCGCCCAGCCCTCCCGCGGCGTCTCGGTGACCACGACCTCCTCGCCGTCCAGGGTGACCGGCGCGCCGTCCAGCAGCACGGTGGCCGAGCCGGTGGCGCGCAGCTGAGCGGCCAGCTCGACCGCGTCCGCCGCGGTGACGGCGGCTGCGACCCGGGGGGTGTCCTTGCCGAACCGCTTGCCCAAAGCCCGGAAGTTCGCCTTGGCATGGACGTCGACGAGCTCCCCGGCCTGCTCGCCGAGCGTGCCGACCTTGGCGACGTTGAGCTCCTCTCTGACCTGGGCGCGCAGCTCGTCCGGCAGCGACCCCCAGCCCGGGGCCGAGACCAGCGCCCGGGACAGCGGCTGCCGGGTGCGGACCCCCGAGGTGGCCCGGGCGGCCCGGCCCAGCTCGACCAGCCGGCGCACGGTGGCGACCTGCGTGGCCAGCTCGTCGTCCACCGCGTCCGCCGGTGGCTGCGGCCACGAGGCCAGGTGCACCGACTCGGCTGCGTCCGGCTCGACCGGGCGGACGACGTCCTGCCAGACCCGCTCGGTGATGAACGGTGTGAACGGCGCCATCGCGACGGTCAGCAGCCGCAGGCACTCGTGCAGGGTGCCCAGCGCGGCCGGGTCGCCCTGCCAGAACCGGCGGCGGGACCGGCGGACGTACCAGTTGGACAAGTCGTCGACGAACGTGGCCAGCAGCCGCCCGGCCGCCTGCGTGTCGAACTCGTCCAGGGCCGCCCCGACGTCGCGGACCAGCCGGTGCGCCTCGGACAGCGCCCACCGGTCCAGCACGGGGCGCTCGGCCACCGGGGGCGGCGGCGCGGCCTGCGGCGTCCAGCCGGCCGTGCGCGCGTACAGCGACTGGAACGCCACGGTGTTCCAGTAGGTGAGCAGGACCTTGCGGACCACCTCCTGGATCGAGGTGTGCCCGACCCGACGGGCCTGCCACGGCGACCCGGCCGCCAGCATGAACCAGCGGACGGCGTCGGCGCCGTGCTCGTCCATGAGCGGGATCGGCTCGAGCACGTTGCCCAGGTGCTTGGACATCTTGCGGCCCTGCTCGTCCAGGATGTGGCCCAGGCACAACACGTTGCGGTATGCGGAGCGGTCGAACACCAGCGTGCCGACGGCCATCAGCGTGTAGAACCAGCCGCGGGTCTGGTCGATCGCCTCGCAGATGAAGTCCGCGGGGTAGGTGGACTCGAACTCTTCGACGCCCTTGTACGGGTAGCCCCACTGGGCGAACGGCATCGACCCGGAGTCGTACCACCCGTCGATGACCTCGGGCACCCGGCGGGCCTCGGCGCCGCAGCTGGGGCAGCCGAAGGTCACGTCGTCCACGTACGGCCGGTGCGGGTCGAGCCCGCTCAGGTCCGTCCCGGCGTGCTCGCCCAGCTCGGCGAGCGACCCCACGCAGGTCAGGTGGGCCTGCTCGGCGGTGCAGCGCCAGATCGGCAGCGGTGTCCCCCAGTAGCGGTTGCGGGACAGCGCCCAGTCCACGTTGTTGTGCAGCCAGTCGCCGTAGCGGCCCCACTTGATCGTGTTCGGGAACCAGGCCGTGGCCTCGTTCTCCCGCAGTAGCTCGTCCTTGCGCGCGGTTGTGCGGATGTACCAGGACGGCAGCGCGTAGTAGATCAGCGGCGTGTGGCAGCGCCAGCAGTGCGGGTAGGAGTGCTCGTACGGCACGTGCTTGAACAGCAGCCCGCGGGCCTGCAGGTCGGCCACCAGGGTGGTGTCGGCCTTCTTGAAGAACATCCCGCCCACCAGCGGGACGTCGTCGGTGAAGTGGCCGTCGGTGCTGATCGGGTTGACCACGGGCAGCCCGTAGGCGCGGCCCACGGCGAGGTCCTCGGCGCCGAACGCCGGTGCCAGGTGCACCAGGCCGGAGCCGTCGTCGGTGGTCACGAAGTCGGCGAGCACCACGTAGTGCGCCCCGGTGACCGGCACCAGGTCGAACGGCGCCGTGTACGTCGTGTGCTCGAGGTCGGCGCCGCGGTAGGTGGCCAGCACCTCGACGTCGTCGCCCAGGGTCGCGGCCAGCAGCGGCTCGGCCACGACGAGCACCTCGCCGTCGCCGGTGCGCACGGCCGCGTAGGGGACGTCCGGGTGGACGGCGACCGCGGTGTTGGACACCAACGTCCACGGGGTCGTCGTCCAGACCAGCAGGGCCGCCCGCAGCCCGGCCAGTGGCCCGCTGGTGACCGGGAACCGCACGTACACCGACGGGTCGACGACGGTCTCGTAGGCCCCTGGCTGGCCCAGCTCGTGGTCGGACAGCGTGGTGCCGCAGCGCGGGCAGTACGGGGCGACCCGGTAGTCCTCCTCGAGCAGGCCCTGGTCGAAGATCCGCTTGAGCGACCACCACACCGACTCGATGTAGGCCGGGTCCATGGTGCGGTAGGCCCGGCTGGTGTCCACCCAGAAGCCCATCCGCTCGGTCATCGCCTCGAACGCGTCGACGTGGCGCAGCACCGACTCGCGGCAGCGGGCGTTGAACTCGGCCACCCCGTAGGCCTCGATCTGGCCCTTGCCGGAGAAGCCGAGCTCCTTCTCCACGGCGAGCTCCACCGGCAGCCCGTGGCAGTCCCAGCCGGCCCGGCGCGGCACGTGCCGGCCGCGCATCGTCTGGTAGCGGGGGAACACGTCCTTGAACACCCGCGCCTCGACGTGGTGGGTGCCCGGCCTGCCGTTCGCGGTCGGCGGTCCCTCGTAGAAGACCCAGGGCTCGCCGTCGCCGGTCTGCTCGACGCTGCGCGCGAACGTGTCGTGCTCGGCCCAGAAGGCGAGCACGTCGTGCTCCATGGCGGGCAGGTCGACCTGGGTGGGCACCGGGCGGTACATGCGGGCGGTCCTTACGTCGGCGGTCCTTCGGTGAAGGGACGAGAGGCCGGTCCCCCGGATCCCGCGGTACCACCCTCCTTGACACGGTCAGCTGCACCGCGCCCGCTCGTCAGCCGCCCGGCCGGGTCTACTCCGGCGCCCGCAGGTGCGGACACCGTTTCTTCCGGCGGCTCCGGGGTGATCTTCGCCCTGTGCTCACCCCCGGGCTCGCACCGTCCCCGGGTCGCTCCTGGCTCGCGGTCAGGACTACTCGTCCCCATCTGCGCCGTTCAGGCAGGGCCATGGTACGGCCCGCGCCGCCGGCGTCCAGAATGGTTGGCCATGCGACTCGCCATCAGGGTCCGGCCTGGTGCCTCCCGGACCGCTGTGGGCGGCAGCTACGGCGACGGCCCGGACGCTCCGCTCGTCGTCGCGGTGACCGCCAAGGCGGTGGACGGCGCGGCCACCGAGGCGGCCCTGCGCGCGCTGGCCCGGTCGCTGGGACTGCGCCGCGGCGACGTCCGGCTGGTCACCGGGGCCACCAGCCGGGACAAGGTGGTCGAGGTCCCCGACCTTGGACCGGACGGCGAGGAGAGGCTGTTCGCTCTGCGCATAGGGTGAATACGGCGTGGGACGTTGCTTACGGAGGGTCAGGGACCTATCCTCCCGGTCACTGTCAGCGATCAAGATCGCTAACCTGACCGGGGGGATCACCCGATGGCTCAGCCTGGCTCGAGCGTGGGGGCCCGCGTCCGGCGGGCCGTGACCGGTGCCGTCCGGGCCGCGTCCAAGACCGCCCCGGCCACCCCGACGGCCGCCGCGAAGAAGACCGCCCCGGCCGCGAAGAAGACCGCTCCGCCGGCGAAGAAGGCCGCCCCGGCGAAGGCCGCTCCGGCGGCGAAGAAGGCGGCCCCGGTCAAGAAGGCGCCAGCGAAGTCGGCCCCGGCGCCGGTCAAGAAGGCGGCCCCGGTCAAGGCCGCTCCGGTGGCCAAGGGGGCGGCCCCGGCGAAGGCCGCTCCGGTCGCCAAGAAAGCCGCTCCGGCGGCGAAGAAGGCCGCTCCGGTCGCCAAGAAAGCCGCTCCGGCGGCGAAGAAGGCCGCTCCGGTCGCCAAGAAGGCGGCTGCGGTCAAGCCGGCCGCCTCGGCCGCGCCCGCCGCACCGCGCCGTCCCGCCGTGCGGGCCGACGAGACGCCGTGGACCAAGGCCGAGCTCGCGGGGGTTCGGGCCGAGCTCGACGCCGAGGTCGCCCGGCTGTCCGGTGAGATCGCCGAGGCCGAGGAGGGGCTGGCCGACCTGCTGCGTGACTCGGGCGACGGCGCCGGCGACGACCAGGCCGACGCGGGCACCAAGACCTTCGAGCGCGAGCACGAGATGTCCCTGGCCAACAACAGCCGCGACATGCTGCTGCAGGCCCAGCGGGCGATCAAGCGGATCAACGACGGCAGCTACGGGGTGTGCGAGTCCTGCGGCGGTCCGATCGGCAAAGCGCGACTGCAGGTCTTTCCTCGTGCGACCCTATGCATGTCATGCAAACAGAGGGAGGAGCGCCGCTGAGCGGCGCTGACACGCATCCAGCTGTCGACGGAGCCTCGGGCGACGGGTCGGTTCGGGCCCGCCCGGCCACCCGGTGGGGGCTGATCGGGCTGCTGGCCGCGGTGGCCGTGTTCGTGGTCGTCGTGGACCAGCTGTCCAAGATCTGGGTCGTGGCCACCATGCCCGGCCGGGACCCGATCCGGGTCGTCGGGTCGCTGCTGCAGGTGGCCTACACCCGCAACTCGGGGGCCGCCTTCAGCATCGGGACCGGCACCACCTGGATCTTCACGGCGGTCGCCGTCGGGGTGGTCGTGGCGATCCTGCGCACGTCCCGCCGGCTCGGCTCCTGGGCCTGGGCGGTGGCCATGGGCGCCCTGCTCGGCGGGGCGCTGGGCAACCTCTCCGACCGGCTGTTCCGTGCCCCCGGGCTGGGCCGCGGGCACGTCGTCGACTGGATCCAGCTGCCGCACTACCCGGTCTTCAACCTTGCCGACGCCGCGGTGGTCTGCGGGGCGATCGCCATGGTGCTGCTCTCGGTGTTCGGGCGGGACCTCGACGGTTCCCGCCCCCGATGAGCGGCGAGCACCGCACCCTGCCGGTGCCGGACGGGCTGGAGGGTGAGCGGGTCGATGCGGGGCTGGCCCGGCTGTTCGGGCTGTCCCGGACCCGGGCCGCGGACCTGGCCGAGCGGGGGCTGGTGCTGCTGGACGGCGTCACGGTCGGCAAGTCCGAGCGGCTCAGCGCGGGCGGCTGGCTGGACGTCGAGCTGCCCTCGACTGAGCAGGCGCCGGCCGCACCGCCCGAGGTGGTCCCCGGCCTGACCGTGCTGTTCGACGACGACGACATCGTGGTGGTGGACAAGCCGGTCGGGGTGGCCGCCCACCCCAGCCCCGGCTGGACCGGGCCGACCGTGATCGGCGGCCTGGCCGCGGCCGGGTACCGGGTCTCCACCAGCGGGGCGGCCGAGCGGGCCGGCGTCGTCCACCGGCTGGACGTCGGGACCAGCGGCGTCATGGTCGTCGCGAAGTCCGAGCGGGCGTACTCGGCGCTCAAGCGCGCC
>DATCDE010000278.1 GCA_036510875.1 Actinomycetes bacterium | reverse complement strand
CGAAGGAGCTCGACATGGCCACCGCCGTCCGCACCGCACCACCGACGAGAGTCCCGATGACCTCGACGCGGAAGACCGCGCTCGTCGCGGGCATCTTCTACCTCATCACCTTCATCTCCATCCCCACCCTCGCCCTCTACGGCAACCTCAAGACCGACCGCAGCTTCGTCCTGGGCTCGGGCGGCGACTCCGGGGTGCTGTGGGGCTGCATCCTCGAGGTGATCGTCGCGATCGCCGGCATCGGCACCGCGGTCACGCTCTTCCCCGTCGTCAAGCGGCAGAACGAGGGCTTCGCGCTCGGCTTCGTCGCCAGCCGGACCCTGGAGGCCGCCATGATCTTCACCGGGGTAAACAGCCTCGTCTCCCTCATCCACCTGCGGCACGACCTCGGCACGGCGGCCGGCTCCGACGCCGGAGCCCTCGTCACCAACGGCGCGTCGCTCGTGTCGACCTACAACTCGACGATGCAGCTCGGGCAGACCCTGATGCCGTCGATCAACGCCGTCCTGCTCGGCTACCTGATGTACCGGTCCGGCCTCGTCCCGCGCATCATCCCCACGCTGGGACTCATCGGTGCCCCCTTCCTGATGAGCGCGACGCTGGCGACGACCCTCGGCCACAACCAGCCCCTGTCCGCCTGGTCCGCGCTCGCCACGCTGCCCGTCGCCGCCTGGGAGCTCTCGCTCGGCGTGTGGCTGACGTTCAAGGGCTTCAAGCCCACTCCCATCACCGCCGCGATCGACGCGTAGTCCCGTCGAGGCCGACCCGCACCGGAAGGACGACCACCATGATCGAGGCCACGAACCTCACGAAAAAGTACGGCGACAAGACCGCGGTCGACGACCTGACCTTCACCGTCCGGCCGGGCATCGTCACCGGGTTCCTGGGCCCCAACGGTGCCGGCAAGTCGACGACGATGCGGATGATCCTCGGCCTCGACGCACCGAGCGGAGGCACCGTCACGGTGGGCGGCAAGCCCTACCGTGCGCACGCCAAGCCGCTCCAGGTGGTCGGCGCGCTGCTCGAGGCGCGCGCGGTCCACACCTCCCGGTCCGCCCGCAGCCACCTGCTGGCGCTCGCGGCCACGCACGGCATCACCCGGGACCGGGTCGCGGACGTCATCGAGATGGTGGGGCTCCAGGAGGTCGCCGACAAGCGGGCGGGCGGCTTCTCGCTCGGCATGGGACAGCGCCTGGGGATCGCGTCCGCGCTGCTCGCCGACCCGGAGACCCTGATCCTGGACGAACCGGTGAACGGCCTGGACCCTGAGGGCATCCGGTGGATCAGGGACCTGCTGCGGAGCCTGGCCGCGGTCGGGCACACCGTCTTCGTCTCCAGCCACCTGATGAGCGAGATGGCCCTGACCGCCGACCACGTCATCGTCGTCGGCCGGGGCCGGCTGATGGCGGACATGCCCATGGCCGAGCTCATCGCGCAGGCCTCGAGCGACGTGGTGGTCGTCCGGTCCCCGCAGGCCACGGCGCTGGCGGACGCCCTCGCGGCGGACGGCATCGCGGTCGCCCGGACCGAGCACGACAGCCTCGAGGTCACCGGCCTGTCCGCCGCGGACATCGGCGACCGCGCGCACGACCTGAGCATCCGCCTCCACCGGCTCGAGCCGAAGCAGGCTTCGCTGGAGGAGGCGTTCATGGAGATGACCCGCGACGAGATCGAGTACCGCGCCGTGACTGCCACCGACCACAGCATGAGGAGAGCGTCATGACCACCGTCGTCACCGATCCCCGGCAGTCACCCGCGGGCACGTCGCCCAGCACCGGGATGCGCGTCACCGTCCAGCCTGTCACCTTCACCCGGGTCCTTCGCAGCGAGTGGATCAAGATGCGCTCGCTGCGTTCGACGACGCTGACCCTGGCGGCGGCCATCGGCACTATCGTCGCGGCCGGCTTGATCATCGGGGTGGTGACGACCCACTACTGGGCCACGCTGCGCCCGGACGAGATGGCGGCGTTCAACCCGGTCGAGCGCAGCCTCGTCGGCTACAACCTGGCACAGCTCGCGGTCGGCGTCCTCGGGGTACTCCTTGTCAGCGGCGAGTACGCCACCGGGATGATCCGGGCCACGCTCACGGCCGTGCCCCGACGGCTGCCGGTCCTGTGGGCGAAGACTGCGCTCTACGCCGGCGTGACGTTCGTGCTCATGCTGGTTGCCGCGCTGGTCGCCTTCCTCGGCGGTCAGGCGCTGCTCGGCACCCACGGGACGACCCTGTCTGCCCCGGACGCCCGGCAGGCCGTGCTCGGCGTGGCCGTCTACCTCACGCTGGTGGGCGTGATCGGCGTCGCCCTCGGCTTCATCCTGCGGAGCACTGCCGGCGGCGTGGCCACCCTGTTCGGGCTACTCATGGTCGTTCCCGGCCTCGGCCTGCTGCTCCCGAGCAGCTGGCACCAGGTCCTGTCGTACCTGCCCAGCAACGCCGGCGTCTCGATGATCAGCACGCGCCTCGCCGCGGGGAGCCTGTCGCCCACCGCCGGCCTACTCGTGCTACTCGCCTGGGCCGCGGCAGCGCTGGCCTGCGCGGCGGTGCTGCTCAAGCGCCGCGACGCCTAAGCTAAGGCAGCGACGCCGGGCAGGACCTAGGCAGCCGGCCGGCTCGGCCGGCAACCCCGCCTGCTCGAGCGTCGTCCGGACCAGCGCGTCGTACCGACCGGCGGCCAGGTCGCCGAACGGGTCCCGGGTGTAGCCCAGTAACACGTCGTACGGCAGACCGAACGCGGCGCGCGAGGCGAGCAGCAGACGCAGGGCAGGATCCGCCCGATTCGCCAGCACCACCGCAGCGGCACCCATCGACCGGACCCGCATTGTCCGGCCGGGCAACGTGCCTGATAGGGCGCATCCCTGTCGGCCGAACCTCCGGTCTTCGACAGGACAGACCCCTGGCAGGACTTGCCTCGGTGGTGAGAGAGCAGCCCCCCAGCTCATGCATGTCGCTTGCCAAGATGCGGGCGCGGTGACCCCTGGGATTTCGACCCAGAGGTCAAATGGCGCGACGCACGGCCGGTGCAGATGTGTCGTCCACGAGTGTCTCCGCGCGTCCACCAGCGTCGAGCAAACCGGCATCGACGCCGGCTTGACGGTGTCCCGTGTCGGCAGCCTTGCCGACATTCTGCCAACACGGAATCAGGGCCGTGATCGGTGATCATGGCCCTGACCTGCATAAACGCGGTAGCGGGGGCAGGATTTGAACCTGCGACCTCCGGGTTATGAGCCGCCGAAGCATCCGACGCCAGCGTGCACTAGTGGAGGGTGCCGGATACCGGTGGAAGGCCCGTCGTCGCAGGTCACAGACCCTGCCACGGCCGTGACCGTCGCCTCATGTCCACCGGTGTCCGGGCACGTGCTGCCGACATTCTGCCGACAGGTGATGTTGCCCGCGCGAGGCGGTCTGCCGGGCCCACCTTCCAACCATGTCGCCGAGGCCGTGATGACGACGTCCGTACATCTCTGGCACCTCGCCCCGCGATCCAAAGCTCCGCCCGCCAACGCAAAGCCGAACCGGCCCAGCGGATCGAGCCCGCCGGCCGACAGTCCCGGTCACCAGCACCAGAGCTCGGTACCGGTACCTGACGAGTCCAGATCAGGGTGGGTCACCGACGCGGCTGCGGTTCGGGTGAGGCGGTTAGTGCACGTCCCGGTGCTGGAAGGCGAGCTGGCCGGCGGCGCTGAGTAGCGCGGCGACGGCCAGCAGGCCGAGGAAGGGCGCCCAGGTGAAGTCCTGGGCGGGGGTGAGTGCCAGGTGCTGGAACGGGGACAGGTTCAGCAGCCATTGCGGGAAATGGAATAGTTGGCCGAACAGCAGTACCACCACGCAGAACCCCAGGGCCAGCCAGGCAAGGGTGGCGGCGCGTGGGTCGACGCCGTACAGGAGCCGGGTCAGTCCGCTGAGCACCAGCATCGGGGCGATGTAGGGCAGTGCGGCTGGCGGGTATGTGATCAGCGCGTGCGTGTCGCCGGTGACGGCGGCATACCCGGCGCCGAGCCCCACGCCGGCCGCGAGGATGACCAGCAGGCAGCCGACGGCAGTGGTGCCGATCTGGGCGAGCAGCCAGCGGCGCCGTGACAGGCCGGTGGCCAGCAGCGGCTCGACCCGCCCGTCGTCTTCCTCGCTCCGGGGCCGCAGGGCCGAGGAGATGGCGAATGCGCTGGCGATCACCGCGAGCATCAGGATCGCGGTGGCGTAGAAGCTGTCGGTGAGGTCCCCTGGTGACTGGACGAAGATGTCCTGGCTGGCCTTGGAGGTGCCGATCACGTCGGTGACGTCGTTGCCGACCGCGCCGAAGGCGGCCGCGAACAGCAGCAGTGCCAGCGCCCAGCCCAGGACCGAGCCGCGCTGCAGCTGCCACGCCAGTCCCCATCCGGTGCGCAGCCGCGGTGCCGCGCGGGCCGGCCCGGGACGGGCGGCGAGCAGCCCGGCGCCGAAGTCACGGTGCTGGAACAGCACGTACGCCGCCGCTGTGACCGCCGCGGCACCGGCCAGCAGCAGCAGCGCCGGCCACCAGCGCAGGCCGGAGAAGGCGTGCATGCCCTGGTACCAGCCGATCGGTGACAGCCACGCCAACGCCGAGTTGCGTAAGTCGCCGACCGCGCGCAGCGCGTACGCCACCCCCATGATCGCGCCGGCGATGCCGTACATCGACCGTGCGCTGGCGGTCAGCTGCGCGGCGAGCAGCGCGGTGCCGGTGAACACCCAGCCGGACAGGGTGAGACCGGCGCCGAGGGCGACCGAGTCTGGCACGCCGAGCCGGTAGGCGATGAGGGTGAGGCTGACCGCGACGCCGAGGAGCACGTTGGCCAGCAGCGCGGTGACCA
>DATCDE010000277.1 GCA_036510875.1 Actinomycetes bacterium | reverse complement strand
GCCCGACTCATCATCTCCCAGATCGTCCTCGACACGCTGTCCGAACTGAAGATGGCCTACCCCGAGACGACAGACAAACGCCACCAGGAACTGGAGTCACTCCGCAGCCAACTCTGACCATCAGGGCCCCGGCTCGTTGCCGATGGACGCGAACGAAGCTGGCCCAAGGCCCACGCGGGGCGAGGCGCGCTGTGCTAGCTGATCAGGTAGCGCGATTCGCTGATGAGGCCGCCGGCCGCGAGAGAGGTTTGGGGGCATCGGCGTGGTAGCGGACTGAGTAGGTCCGCGAGAGATCGTGGTGCCTGGCCGGGCGCGGTCTGCTCGGCCGCGGCCGGCTGCTTCGATCGATGCTTCAGCGCGCTGGGCGCGTCACACGGGTGGGTTACTGGGGCAGGACGATGAGGCCGGCGACGCCGATCACGTAAACGGCGAGTACGGCGATGCTGTCGATCCCCAGGCGGGCATGTTCCTTGCTAGGACGAAAGAGCAGCCCGGCCATGTAGACGATGGTGAGGAGGCCGCCGAGGGCGCTGAGGTAGATGTCGGAGGCGTGGGCGTTGGGCAGGACTGACTTGCCCGAGACGAGGACGGCGAGCAGGAACAGGACCGGTAGAAACGCGTTGCCTCCGAAGATGTCGCCGAAGGCGAGTTTGTAGTCGCCTTGTCTGACCGAGGTCAGGCCGGTGCTGAGCTCAGGTAGCGACGTCGCCGCGGCGAGGACCGTGGCTCCGAACAGCACACCGGACAGCCCGACGTGGTCGGCTGCGGCGATGCCGCTTTGCTCGGCCAAGGCTCCGGTCACCAGGGTGGCCATGGCGGCTGCGGTGAAGATAAGCGCGGCCTTGGCGGTGCTGACCCCGTCGCGAGTGGCCTGGTCGGCGCGTTTGCGCTGGGAGTGACCCCGCGGCTCGGGTTGGCTGTCAGGGGCTTCCCCGCTGTCCGACCACGGCAGTGACTTGCTGGCGCGTTGGGTTAGCAGAAGCCCCACCACCCAGACCACGGCGATGGCTACGACGTCAGGCGACAGGCGGGCGTACACCAGATTCTTGGGCAGTTGGGTGCCCATCACCACCACACCGAGGACAGCCAGGACGACGGCGCCTTCGATGACCAGCGTCAGGCTCGCGGCCTGATACGTCAGCGGTCGGCGTTCCCGGACCCCGAACGCGTCCAATGCGACCAGCACCACGGTCTGGAGGGCGACACCGCCCAGAATGTTGCTGACGGCGACGTCAAGATGCCCGCTCGCGGCGGCGCTGTAGGTGATGGCGATCTCGGGCAGGTTCGTGGCGACAGCCAAGAGGATCAGGCCGCCCAGGGCCTGGCCGAGGTGAAGCCGGTCAGACAGGACGTCGGTGTAGTCGGACAGAGACGTGCCCGCCACCCAGATCACGCCCGCGCTAGCGACAAAGACCAACAACTCGGCCCAGATCGGCAACGTCGGCAGCAGGTTCACCGCGCCACTATAGAGTTCCCTCGGCGTTGAACCGGCCGTGGCATCTCGACACCCATCCCGGTCAACAGCGGCCAGATCCAAGATCGGTTCCGGCTCAACCGCGGCGGCGACCAGCAAGCCAACTCCGCGCTGTGGCGCATCGCGATCGTCCGCCTGGCCACCGACCGGGACACCCGCGACTACGTCGAACGCCGGCAGGAGGAAGGCAAGACCAAGAGCGAAGCCAACCGCTGCCTCAAGGGCTCCATCGCCCGCGAAGTCTTCAACGCCCTACCCAGAACAGCCCTCGTTTGACAATAGGAGCATCACTTCACGTGCAGCGTCGAGCCGAGCTGCTGATGGTCACGGGAACCAGCGATGCTCGAGCGCGTTCTGTACCGAGGAGGCCATCTCCGCGAGGCCAGCACGTTCGGCGTCATCGAAGCGCTGCCCGGTGACGGTGGTACGGAGCCGCCCCAGCTGATCTGCGACGGCTTGGTGGTGGGCGGGCTGGTGGGTGGGACCAGGCGAGCTCGCGCAGGAGGGTGAACAGCCGGGCGAGGACGGCGGGGTCGGCGGCTCCGTAGCGGCGCGGCTGCGCGACCGCGAGATCGAGCAGGTCGCCCAAGTCCGGGCCGGTCAGGACGACGCGGGCTGTGCCTTGCTCGTCGGTCAGCACGCGCTGGCCCGGGTCATGGGCGGCAAGCTCGCACAACAGGGCGCTGATGTGTCCGAGGGCGTGGACAGCGGTGGTCGGGTCGTTGATGCCGGAGGAGAGTGCTTTGACTGCCACGTCGGTGAGCTGGCGCAGGCCGTACCCGATGTCTTGTGCAGCGGTGCGTTCGAATCCGGTGTGCAGGGCCTTGGCCGCCGCGTCCTGGAGCTGGGCGAGGCGGTCTGCACGCAGCGGCTTGTCGGCCTCGCGGCTCCAGAGGCGACCGACCGGAGTGCCGGCGACCAGTGAGCTACCGGGTTCCCGGTCGATACTGATGGACGCGTCGGCGCTGGTCGCAGCGTCGAGCAGCGCCTCCTGGTCGATGGAGGTCAGGAAGCCGGAGCGGTCGGCCAACAGTACGGCGGCGTCTGCCGGGACTTGCGGGGGCCGGCCCTGCGGGCCGGGGTGGTCGCGTGGCGGGAGGGTCGTCTCTATGGTCTGGGACGCCTCGCGGTTTACGTTGAGGAGCATGGCCTCGACGCGGATCTTGCGCACCAGGTGGGACAGGAACCCGACCAGTGCGAGGACGCTGATGACTGCCAGTGCGTAGGCGACGGTGACGGACAGCTGAGGCACGAATCCCGGCTGCCCCGCGATGTTGGTCCGCACGGTGCGAAGCACCGTCAGTGCGTAGACGAACGTGGCCAGGAACAGCGCCAGCGTGCCCTGCACGACCCGGTCGGACATGAATGTCCGCAGCAGCCGGGGGGAGAACTCGCTGCTGGCCAGCTGCAAGGTCACCACGGTGAGGGAGAACGTCAACGCGGCCACGGTGATCAGCGAGCCGGTAACGGCGACGAGCACCGACCTCGCGGCATCCGCACCCCCGCCGAACAATTAACCGGACACCGCGTCTGGCAAGCCATCATCGAGGTGGGCATCTAGGGCGTGTCTGATGGTTCATCGCAGCCAGAACAGCACGATGGCGGCGAGGACGATGCCGGCCCTGTAGTTGCGGGCGTGTTTGTCGTAGCGGGTGGCGATGGCGCGCCACTGCTTCATGCGGCCGAAGGCCCGTTCGACGACGTTGCGGCCGCGGTAGGCGACCGGGTCGAAGGCGGGTGGTCGGCCGCCCCTGCTGCCGCGGGCCAGACGGTGGGCGATCTGGTCGGACCGCTGCGGGATGACCGCCCGGATGCCCTTGCGCCGCAGCGCTTGGCGGGTCGAGGGGTGGGAGTAGGCCTTGTCCGCGATCACCGTGTCCGGGCGGCAGCGGGGCCGGTGTCCGGTCGGGACGCCGATGTCGCCCAGCACGGCCAGCAGCTCGGGGTTGTCCCCGGCCTGGCCCGGTGTCAGCCGCACCGACAGCGGCCGTCCCCGGGCATCCACCGCGGCGTGGGCCTTGGTCGTCCACCCGCCCCGGGAGTGCCCCAACGCATGATCAGCCGGCTCAGGCCACGCAACCGTGTAATTCGACTGGGCCCCCCCGAAGGGTGCGGCGCGCCCCCGCAGCGTGCTGGTGCGCCCGGGCGATCGTCGAGTCGACCGACACCACCCACTCCAGCTCACCGGCGGCCTGCGCCTGGCCCTGCAGCTCGACCAGCACCCGGTCCCAGGTGCCGTCCTTGGCCCACCGGTCGAACCGCCACCACACCGTCTGCCACGCGGGGAAACCCGCCGGCAGGTCCCGCCACGGCGACCCGGTCCGCGACCGCCAGATGATCGCCTCCACCACCTCACGGTGATCGATCCATTGCCCACCCCGCCGCGGCGTCCGATCCGGCAGCAACGGCTCCAACCGAGCCCACATCGCATCGCTCAACACGCGTCGCTCAGACATGAACACAGCCTGACCGACCCAGCACCGACCATCCGTCAGACACGCCCTAGTCGCGGGAGCGCAACACCCGCGGCCAGCGCAACCACGACGGCGGTGGCGGGCAACGGCCACAGCTGGGTTCGGAAGGCATCGGCGAGCACCCTGCGGCGCCTCGAGACCACCCGGTCAGACAGCACGATCATCCGTTGCGGGGGACGAAGGCTGCTCGGTCTTTGGCGAACTTCGCTGCGTACTACCCAGGAACACGGCCTGTTCTCGCCCGCCATGGTGAGCGAGATCCTCATCGGCCAAGGTCACGAGGTCCACTCTCGCACGAACATCGGCTGATCGAGCGAGCGCTATGCCCAGTTGCGGGCCGTAAGCCACCGCTCGGATCGTCAAATGTCGGTTCACGTCAGTTCTCGCTGTCACAGACCTGGGAAACCTTCTTCTAGCGAGCCGAGCACGTGGGCGCCACCAGCCGCTTTGAGCTGATCGATCGAGTAGTGGCCGCTCGCCACCCCAACCGACACCGCACCCGACGCATTGGTCGCCTTCATGTCGTGGGGGGTATCGCCCACCACGAACACCTCGGAGGGGGTGAGCTCGTCGTGCAATCGAGCGGCCTTCTCGATGGCAAGCCCGGTGAGCTCGGTCCGGTCGGGTGAGTCCGAGCCGTAGGCGCCGAAGACGAAGAACCGGTTCAGGTTGGCTGGGATGAGTTTGGTGCGTGCGGCGCCTTCCATGGCACCAGAGACGAGGCCGAGTATGACCCCAGCCTCCCCCAGGCGAAGCAGGACCTTCTCGGCCCCGGGGAGCACCCGGTAGCCCTCTGATACCCCGATGTCCTCGGCTAGGTGCAGCAGGTACTGGGCGTAGAGCCGGCTGAGCTCGTCGTCGCTCGGGTCGCGGTGAAGGACAGCGTTGAAGGTGGCGCGGGCCACCTGCGGGTCGGTCTCGCCCGCCGAGCTGTGCTCGCCGATGTCGGCGGGGGTTGCCGTGGAGCTTGTCGAAGGCGGCCCTCCAGCTTCTCGCCCCCGAGCCACCGGTGTGCACCAAGGTCTCGTCGACATCGAACAGCACGACGATTGGCTTAGCGGGGTCGGTCGCTTCGGCCACCTCAGCCGCCTCAAGCCTTCTTCTCGTCGTGGCCGCCGAAGCCCTTGCGCATGGCCGAGAGCACCTTGTCGGCGAAGTCATCCAGGCCCCGGGAGGCGAATCGGGAGTACAGGGCGGTGGTGAGCACCGGGGCGGGGACCCCTTCGTCGATCGCCGCGATCGAAGTCCACCGGCCTTCACCCGAGTCCGACACCCGCCCGGCGTACTCCGCGAGATCAGGCGAGCTGTAAAGGGCGGTCGCGGTCAGGTCCAACAGCCACGACTCGATGACGCTGCCGCGCCGCCACACCTCGGCCACCGCGGTGGTGTCGATGTCGAACTGGTAGAACTCGGGCTCTTCCATCGGGGCCGTCTCGGCGTCGGACGCGGCGCTCTTCTTGCCGGCATTCGCGTTGTGCAAGACGTTGAGGCCCTCGGCGAAGGCCGCCATCATCCCGTACTCGATGCCGTTGTGGACCATCTTCACGAAGTGTCCAGCCCCGTTCGGTCCGCAATGCAAGAAGCCGTGCTCGGCCGAGTCAGGCTCCCCGGTGCGGCCCGGGGTCCGGGGTGCGGCGTCGATTCCGGGTGCGATGGTGGAAAAGATCGGTCCGAGGTGCTCGACGACGTCGTCTTCGCCGCCGATCATGAGGCAGTAGCCCCGGTCAATTCCCCACACCCCGCCGCTCGTCCCACAATCGACGAAGTGGACGCCCCTATCGGACAGGGATGCAGCGCGGGCGATGTCGTCTCGGTAGTAGGAGTTGCCCCCGTCGATGATCACGTCCCCTTGTTCCATGTGGGATGCCACCTCTTCGATGGTCTTGCCGGTGATCTCTCCGGAGGGCACCATCACCCAGACCGCGCGGGGCGCAGAAAGCTGCTCGACCAGGTCGGCCACCGACGTGGCAGCGGTGGCACCGTCGGTCGTCAACGAGCCGACGGCGTCGGTGTCGTAGACCACGCAACTGTGGCCGTCGCGCAGCAACCGCCGGACCAGATTGGCGCCCATCCGGCCGGGTCCGACCATGCCGATCTGCATCGGGGTGTGAGTGGTCATCGCATGTTCTCCTGTCGTGTCAGGTGTTGAGCCAACCAACTGCCTTGGTCGGCCGGGCGTCGGGTTCAGCTCTCCGGCTGGTTTGGGTCGGGAAGCCATGGCGGCTGCCAGGCGGGGTGCCCGCGCAGCAGCGTGTCGCCCTCGGGCGGGCCCCACGACCCACGGGGATAGGGCGTGCACGCCGGTGGGTGCTCGATCAGCGGCTGCAGGACGCGCCAGGTTTCCTCGACCACGTCCTCGCGGGTGAACAGGGTGTGGTCGCCGGTGAGCGCGTCGTGCAGCAGACGTTCGTAGGGTCCGGGAGGTGGACCGAGTTCAGCGGCGAAGGGAAGGTCTAGGTGCACGTCGCGGGATGCCCTGCCCTGTGGGCCTTTGGACAGCAAGACGAGGCGCAAGCCCGGCTCCGGGTCGATCCGGAAGACGAGCTGGTTGGGCTGGGTGTGGCGGGGTTGGTCGAGGAACGCCAGGCGGGGTGGGCGTCTGAACAGCACCCTCACTTCGGTGGATCGGGTCGCCAGGGCCTTGCCGGCACGGATGAAGAACGGCACGCCGGCCCAGCGGGTGTTGTCGACCTGCAGCCGCAGCGCAACGAAAGTCTCGGTTGCCGAGCCTGCTGCCACTCCGGGGACGGCGCGGTATCCGTCGTACTGACCCCGCACGCACTGGGTCGGGTCGACGTCGGCCATGGCTTGGAAGACTTCGACCTTCTTGTCCCATAGGGCTGTCGGCCCAGGCCCGACCGGCGGTTCCATCGCGATCAGGCTCAGCACCTGCAACAGATGGTTCTGGACCACGTCGCGCAGGGTGCCGACCGCGTCGTAGAACGGGCCCCGGTCCTCAACGCCGAAGTCCTCGGCCATGCTGATCTGCACGGCGGCGATGTGGGCGTGGTTCCACACCGGCTCCAACATGACGTTGGCGAAGCGCAGGAACTGGATATCGAGCACCGGCTGCTTGCCCAGGAAGTGGTCGATGCGCAGGATCTGATCCTCGTCGAGGACCTGGTGCAGTTCGTCGTTGAGGGCGCGGGCCGAGGCGAGGTCGTCGCCGAAGGGCTTCTCGATCATCACGGTGGCCTGGGTCAGCAGATCCGCGTGGGCGAGAGCAGCGACGACGGGACCGAACAGGGCGGGCGGGATCTCCAGATAGAACAGCGGCCGCGATCTGCCGGTCAACCGGGACGCGAGCTCGTGGTAGGTGGCCGGGTCGGTGAAGTCGCCGCGCAGGTAGCTCAACCGACGCGCCAATCCAGCCATCACGGCGGCCTGCGGCTCGTCGCCGGACTTCCGTACGGTGGCACCGATCGCGTCGAGCAGCTGCTCCTGTGACCAGGTGTCCTTCGCCACGCCGATGATCGGGCAATCCAGCAGGCCGGCCGCCTCCAATCGGTACAGGGCGTGGAAGGTCATCGTGTGGGCGAGGTCTCCGGTGATACCGAAGATGACGAGAACATCGGCGCCCGGGGACGGGCTCTCGTCTTTCACGAGGCGCCTCGGTGAGGCCGGGGCGTCCGGCCCGGCGGCTGGGTCGGGGCCGCGCAGATCGGCGTGCTCAGGGTGGGGGAGGTGATCGGGCTGCCGGCGGACACCACGAGGGCCTGCCCGTCGTGCCGCACCGACAGTGTTTGCCCGTCCAGGACTCGGTAAGTCGTCGTCGCCGGGGTGATCTCGACGTTCAGCCGGCTGCGTTGTGGCGGGATCCCATGATGTGTCAGGGTCGGTTCCGCGGCGGCGCCATCGGGAGCATGGCCAGGCCGGCGGGATACATGTAGCCCTCGCCCCAGTACGGTGCGTACCCGTAATGGCTGTAGATGCTGGAGTGGTACGGCCGGTCATCGATGAGATCCGGGGTGTAGCCCGGCGCCGCTGCGACCCGCTCGCGTGACTGATCAACGAACACGTCGTCCTCGGTGATCTTGGTGACGGCGTCGACAGGTATCAACGACTTCGTTTCGCCGAAGCCCAGAAATCCGCCGTGTTCGACCAGCAGAAAGCGGACCTTGTTCTCTCGGTCATCGACAAGCAGGTCAGCGACCCTGCCGATGCCGTCGCCGTTCTTGTCCTTGACCTGCCGCCCGCGGACATCGTTGGCTGATCCATCGACTGTCTGACCGCGATCACCGAGGGTATAGAGACTGGCGTTGTGGTTCTGTGTCATCGAAGATCGTCTCCTAGTGGTAGTGGGCGCCGGATCTGTTTTACGGCTCTCCCGGCATGAGTGTGGGTCGTTTCTGGGTGTGTGGGTCATGGACTGCCTTGCTGGGCAAGGGATCGGGGTGGCGTGCTGAGGGTTGAGTGACGCGCACGGGCGCGGACCTAGGTTTGGGGGTTCCTACACCAGACCAAACAAGGGACACCCGTGCGCGTCACGACTGCATTCAACCGCCTGCTCAGCCTTCCCGGGGCGGGGGTCACGGAGGTTTGCTTCGAGGCTGACCAGGTCGTCGTCGATGTGGCGTTGCGGCGTCGTCGGCTGCTGTGTCCCGAGTGCACGTTCAGCACCGCTGCTTGTTACGACACCCGGCCGGTGTTCTCCCGCTGGCGGCACACTGACATGGGCCGTTGGAAGGTGCTGGTTCGGGCCGGGCTGCGCCGGCTCGATTGCCCGACCCACGGGATCCGGGTCGAGGCTGTCCCGTTCGCTCGGCACCGCTCGGGGTTCAGCCGTGACTTTGAGGACCTGATCGCGTTCTTGGCGACCAAGACCGACAAGACCACCATCGTGCGGCTGTCCCGGGTGGACTGGGACAGCGTCGGGCGGATCTGCGAACGCGTTGTCGCCGACGGCTTGGACCCTGGGCGTCTGGACGGGCTGGTCAGCATCGGTGTCGATGAGGTGAGTTGGCGCAAGCACCACCGGTATCTCACTTTGGTCACAGATCACCGTGGCAAGAAGATCGTGTGGGGCGCCGAAGGCAAGGACACCGCCACCCTGGACGCGTTCTTCGACGAGCTCGGCGAGACCAGATCCGCTGCCCTACAAGCAGTCAGCATGGACATGGGTCCGGCGTTCCTCAAGAGCGTCCGGGCTGAAGGGCACGCCCCGCAGGCCGTGATCTGCATCGACCCGTTCCATGCCGTCAAGCTTGTAACCGACGCCCTGGACGTGGTCCGCCGACAGACCTGGAACCAGCTGCGTCAGCTCCCCGACCAGGCCGCAGCGAAGAAGTTCAAGGGCGCGCGCTGGTCGCTGCTCAAACGACCCGAGAACCTCACTTGCGACCAAGCCGCGACCTTGCGGCAACTGCGCAACCGCGGTGGAGACCTGTGGCGCGCCTACAGCCTCAAGGAAGCCTTCCGGGCGATCTTCTCCGGCGACCTGACTCCCGACGAGACCATCGAACTGATCGCCCGGTGGTGCTCCAAGGCCAGCCGCTCCCGGCTCGCCCCGTTCGTGAAGGTCGCAAAGACCATCCGCAAACACCACGACGGGATCCTCGCGGCCATCCGACTAAAGATCAACAATGCCCGGGCCGAAGGGCTCAACAACCACGTCCGCCTGATCATCCGACGGGCCTACGGCTTCCACTCACCCACCGCCGCACTCGCCTTGGTCATGCTCTCCTGCGGACCCATCGACCTCGTACTACCTCACGAACGAGCCGCGGCCTGACCCACACTCATGCCGGGAGAGCCTGTTTTACGAACCGTCCGTCGCGGCCCATTGGCGGCCGGTACGAGCTGTCAGAGTGTCGCCTCCCGTGGCAAGGTCGCGAGGAGTTCGTGCGCGCGAGCGGCGTGCTTGTGCTCCACGAGCACTTCGTACTTGGTGGCGACGATCTGGTTGATCGAGGCGAAGTCGCGGGTGCCGCGCCGGGTCGCGGTGCTGTAGCCGAGCTGACTCCACGCCTGCCCGAACACCGCCCCCAGCAGGGGAGTGGTGAGGAGAAAACCGAGCTGGTTCCGGTCGCTGAACAGGCTGAACGCGATCCCCACGAACAGTCCGATCCACAGCCCGGACAGGGCACCGGCGGCAGCGATCTTGCCGCGGGTCAGGCTCCCCGTGACTCGCTCGATGGAGCGTAGTTCGGTGCCCACGATTTCTACGTTCTGCACGGGGAAGTCCTGGTCGGCGAGGTAGTCCACGACATGTTGGGCCTTGGCGTACTGGTCGTACACGCCTAGGGACATGGGGTATTCCAGGTCCAGGCGGGCGGTGGTGAACATCTGACTTCTCGTCACGGGCGTTGTCCTACTCGGTGGTGGATCGGGGGGCGGAGTCGGTCAGAAGACTGGTCAGCTGGCGGTCGTCCAGTGCATTCCACAGCGAGCCGCCTGGCTGCTCGTAACGGATTACAGTCCGCTCGCTGGCCTTGCGCATGCCGACTGCCGGGATTGTCAGAATTGGAAGACCACCCGGGCGGGCACCTTGCCGGCGAGCACGTCATCGATGGACTGGTTGACTTCGTCGAGCTTGCGTTCGACGGAGATGACCGTGGTGCGTCCGGCGGCATGGAGCTTGAAGACGTCGGCCAGGTCGTTGCGGGTGCCGACGATGGATCCGTTGACGGTCTTGCCGTTGATGACGGTGTCGAAGATCGGCAGGGTCAGGGCCCCGTTGTCGGCGGGTAGCGCGACGCAAACCAGTCGGCCCCCACGTCGCAGCGAGCGGTAGGCCTGGTCGAAGGAGGCCGGTGACGCGGCGAGCGCGACGGCGACATCTGCGCCGCCCAGTTTCTGGATGGCTTCAACCGGGTCGACTTTGTGGGCGTTGACGACGTGGTCGGCGCCGAGCTTGGTGGCCATGGCGAGCTTCTCGTCCTCGATGTCGACGCCGATCGTGAAGCCCCCGGCTATGCGGGCGTACTGCAGCGCGAGGTGCCCGAGACCTCCGATGCCGAAGATGGCCACCGTCTCTGCGGGAGCGACCCGCGCGACCTTGACGGCCTTGTAGGTGGTCACGCCGGCGCACGTCAACGGCGCCCCGTCGCGCGAGGAGACCCCGTCGGGAACCGGGGTGGCGAACGCCGCCGGGACGACGGCGTACTCGGCGAAGGTCCCATTCACCGAGTACCCCGAGTTCTGCTGCTGCTCGCACAGCGTCTCCCACCCCCCGATGCAGTACCGGCACTGGCCGCACGCATAGCCCAGCCAGGCGATCGCCACCCGATCACCCACCGTTCTGGTCGTGACCCCGGCACCGAGCTGCTCGATGAACCCGACGCCCTCATGACCCGGGACGAACGGGGGAGTCGGACGCACCGGCCAGTCCCCGTGCGCGGCGTGGATGTCGGTGTGGCACAACCCGCTGGTCTCCATGCGGACCAGGACCTGGCCCGGCGACGGCTCGGGGATCGGAAGGTCCTGGATCTCCAAAGGGGCATGGAAGTCGGTGACAACGGCTGCTTTCATGACGTGCTCCAAACATTTGGGGTGGCTGACACGCCCTGGGTTAGGCGAAGAAGCCGAGGGACTTGGGGTCGTGGTTGGCCAGCACGTTCATGACCTCTTGGTAGTTGTGGAGGGTCTTCTGGTCGGTCTCGCGGCCGTAGCCGGACTGCTTGTACCCACCGAATCCGGCGCCGGCGGGGTACTGGTTGTACGTGTACCCATACCCGGGCGGCCGCGACGTCCTGGCTGGCCTCGTAGGCGAGGTCGGCGTCGCGGCTCCACACTCCCGAGCCAAGCCCGTGGATAGTGTCGTTGGCGATCGCGATGGCCTCGCGGTAGTCCGTGAACGAGGCGACGGTGATCACCGGTCCGAAGATCTCCTCCTGGAAGACGCGCATGTCGTTGGGGCCCTGGAAGACAGTGGGCTGGATGAATTGACCCCCGGCGAGGTCGCCGGGCAGCTCCGCCTTCGCACCACCGGTGAGGACCTTCGCACCTTCCTCGGGTCCGAGCTTGAGGTAGCCGGAGATCTTCTCGATCTGGTCCAGGCTGTTCTGCGGGAACATCGACCAGCTTCCGGACGGATCCGGGGTCTAGCGCGACGCGGTGCTCTCGATAGTGCGTCTCGGTGACGACGCCTACGGGAAGCACAGAAACGAGCGGCTGGCAGCGGTTCCATGGTGTCCCTCGAGAACGGAGATCACCGAACGTGCCCGACCTTGAGCGTAACGCTCCATGGAGACCCAGGAACTGAGGGCTTCCGCATCCGGGCTGGCTGTTTGCCCAGCACTAACCACCATACGCCGGTCGCGGCGTGGATGCTCACCGTCTGCACCTCGAGATGAACCTCGCAGCCGGCGAAAGAGGGAGCTGCGCGAGTGCCCGCGGGTCGCATGCAGGCCATTCGCCGGGGCTACAGGGAGGATGGGGCCGTGACTCCAGAACTCGACTTCGCTAGATCGCTGGCCGATCAGGCTGGCGAGATCATGCGCCGGCACTTCCGTATGGGCGTCGCGTCCCGCAGCAAGGGGGACGGAACGCCCGTTACGGCCGCCGACGAAGCGATCAATGAACTCGTGATGGAACAGGTCAGGACTCACTTCCCCGATGACGCCGTCATCGGGGAAGAGGGCAGCAGCCCGGTTGGTTCGTCGAACCGAGTGTGGGTGTGCGACCCCATCGATGGGACGCTGCCGTTCACCCTAGGTGTTCCGACGAGTCTGTTCTCGCTGGCGCTGGTGGTGGACGGCGAGCCGGTCGTGGGCATCCTCTATGACCCCTATCTTGACCGGCGCTTTGAGGCGTCTTTGGGCCAAGGTGGCACCGTCAACGGCGTCTCGCTTGGGGTCGGCGACGCACCGCTGAGCGGCGCAATCGTGTCTATCCCGGGAGCCCAGTTCGGGTTGACCGACAACGCGGCGCTTGCTTCGGACGTCATCAGGCAAGGGGGGCGAATCTTCTCCGTGGGCAGCATCACCTACGCGGCTGCACTGGTCGCCGCCGGCCAGATCACCGCTTGCGTGTTCCCCGCACAGTCCGTCTGGGACATCGCGGCCGTGAAGGTGATCGTGGAGGAGGCCGGGGGCACCGTCACGGACATCGCCGGGAACCCACAGAGATACGACCAGCCCATCAACGGCGCACTGATCAGCAACGGCCGATCACACCCACAACTGGTCGACCTCGTCGGACGTCACCTACTCGACCCGAGTGATCGCTAGCGCCTGCTTCCACCCCCATGCAAGCGCGCGCGAACGGCACGTCGGGGCGAGGTGGGACGAGAGGGTTCTCGTGGCTACGTGCTGGCCTGTCCTGGTCGTGCGGCCGGTACGCCGTCGCCACTGCTGGACCTGCCGGGGTGTCGGACCCGGTCGGTCCGGGTCGCCGTGACTCGTCGGTGTGCCGCGCATGGGTCCACCTTCGCCGATCAGACACCGAAACGACAGCCCCGGCCGCCGAACGTACGTCTTCCTCCCCCGATAGCCTGCCGTCGAGGACCGCCGCAGCCGGCTGGTCCTCGCCGGTGAACGGGGGTAGGGATGCCCAGTCGCGAGCGGGGCCGTTTCCAGCGCAGCGGCCTGGCCTTCATGGTGCTCGGCGTCCTCCTGACCACGCCGGTGCTGTTCCTGGTCCACGACCCGGCCAGACGCCCCGGGCTGCTGGGCGCGTCGGAAGGCCTCATCCTGGTCGGGGCGCTGATGTTCCTCATCGGCTGGAACCGTCGACGCTAGATCTGCAAGGACCCGATCGGCCGGACATGCGTGCGCCTCCAGGCCGCCCAGACCAGAACCCCGACCAGACACCTGCGCCTCCACGGCGGCCCATGATCGGCACTTCGCGTGCACCCTCAGCGCACGCGATCGGCACGTTCTGGTTCGGCGGCTCAGCTTAGGCGTGCTGGTCTGCGACCGGGTCTGGTTGAACAGACCAGCCCGCGGGTTCGTCGTCGGTGTCGGTGTCGGCGATCGCCTTGGTCTGGTGCACCTTGCCCGGCTTGTGGTGTTGCGG
>DATCDE010000276.1 GCA_036510875.1 Actinomycetes bacterium | reverse complement strand
GGTGTTGTCGCGCCAGGTCCCGCCCAGGTCAGCGGCGCGCTCCAGCACCACGAAGTCCGAGCGGCCGGCCCGCAGCAGCCCCACGGCGACCGCGAGGCCGGAAAAACCGGCGCCCATGATCGCCACTGGCACCCGCTCGGTCATCCCGGCAGGGTAGCGGCCGGCCTGCTCGCTGAATGGGACGCCGCGGTCCGACCTGCGGCGCGGCCAGCACCGCGGGGCTTGGTCCAGGTGGTCAGCTCACCGACTACGGCCTCAGGGCCTTGACCAGGGCGAAGGCCAACGACCAGTACCCCAGCGTGGTGGGGTGGATGTTGGCGTACGACGTGCACTCCCAGGTGAGCAGGCACAGCCGAGCCGTCTCCTGCGGGGAACCGGCTACGCCGTTGATCGCACCGAACGCGTCAGCGAGCTGCACGTGCTCGGACGCCGCGAAAGCGGCCAGCGCCTGGTTGACCCCGGCGAGGAGGGTGTCGCTGCCGGGCACGGTCAGGGCGAGCGGGTTGTAGAGGTTGAACATGACGATGCGTGCCGAGGGTGCCAGCGCGCGCACGGTCCCGAGGATGACCGCGTCGTTGGTCTCGATCGTGGTCAGGGTCGCGGTGATGCCAGCCTGCACGCAGGTCAGGTCCGGTTTGCAGCGCTCCACCAGGGCGAGCAGGTCGTTGGACCCGATGTCGATGGTCACCAGCTTTGTCTGAGCGCCGTGTGCGCCCAGGAAGGCTTGCGCCGCGGCCAGCTGTGAGGGGGACGTGCCGTAGGAGCTGTGCAGCGGGGCCGGCAGCCAGGGACATCCACCATGGATCAAGGTCGTGGTCGTCTCGCCGGGGCAGCCGTAGTTGACCAGCTGGAGCGAGCGGGTCAGCGACGCGTAGTCCTCCGCGTAGCTGCGGTAGTCGGCGGGGTTGTAGTCACCCTTGGCGACCAGGTTGGGCTATTAGCCGAAGGCAAGCGAGTCACCGAGGGACACGTAGTAGGGGGCGTCGGGTGCCCGCAGACTGGCCTGCGCCGGAGCCGCGACCATGGTTGTTGCGGCCAGCGCCGCGACAGCGAGAACGACGAGCCGGGCGCGCCACGAACCGATCACGAGCCACCATCCTCCCAGCGAGTGCTTGATGCGACCTAATCTTGGGGGTGCCCTAGGGCAAGACCCACAGCCTCAGGTGGTCCGTGCTGGGGCTACCAGCGGCGCGATGTCTTCGCGCTCCAGGCAGCCGCCGGGTGGTGGGGGCAGGCCCTGCGGTGAGCGCCGCCGACCCACAGCCACCACAGCGGGAGCAGCAGCCACAGCGCGAACCCGTGCGTGGCCACCACGACGAAGACGACGGCGAAGGTGACCAGCGACACGGGAAGGTGGACACGGTCGCGGAGGTTCGAAGGGCGCCTGCGGCCCGGCTGCGGCACGGCGACCGAGCGGGCGGGCAGGTCGGCGAACAGCGGGTGTAGGTCGTGCAGGTAGGTCGCCTGCGCCGCGGCGGTCATCCGCCGCTCGAACTCGTCGTGGTCCAGCCGGCCGGCCACGAACTGGTCGGACAAGGCCAGGATCGCTTCGTGCCGGTCCTGGTCGGAGGCCCGCAGCGCACGGCGCGGGACCGGGTCGGTCGCACTCATGGCTGGTCCTGGTCCGGCTCGTCGTTGGCGAGCAGCCGGTACAGGTCCGTGCGGGCCCTCTGCAGCACCCGCCGGGCCGCGGCTGCCTGGTCCGGCGTCCCGGCGGTGATCACCTGCACGGCCGCCGCGCCGACCCCGAACAGCAGCTGGCGCAGGTCGGTGACGTCCTCGTGCTCGGGTTCGGCCGAGTTGGCCTCGAACACCTGGGCGAGGGCCTCGGCCCGGTCCCGGACGTAGGCGCGACCGGCGTCGGTGAGGGAGAACACCCGGCGTCCTTCGACCTTCTCGTCGTCGACCAGGCCCTCGTCCTGCAGCGCGGACAGCGCCGGGTACACCGACCCCGGGCTGGGCCGCCAGGCGCCGCCGCTGCGCTCGGTGATGTCCTGGATGATCTGGTAGCCGTGCCGCGGCGCATCGTCGAGCAGCAGCAGGATCGCGCTGCGCACGTCGCCTCGGCCGGCCCGGGAGCGAGACGGGCCACTGTCCGGCCCGAACGGCCACCCGCGTCTTCCCTGGCCACTCGGGCCGCCGATCCAGCCGCCCCACGGCCCGCCCGGGGGCGGGCCCCACCACGGGCCGGGACCGCTGCGCGAGCCCATCTGGGCCCGGATCTTGCGCAGCACGTCCACCACCTGCGCCTCGAAACCCGAGTCACACCCGCCGGCCCAGCCCGCGGGACCGAACCCCGGTCCCCAGGCACCCGCCGCTGCGCCCATCGCCGTCTCCCCTCCAGCCGGAAGCGTCGCCCACTGAGGCGACGTTCGACGATATATCGCAGATACTCGCCGCACAAGAGGGACGCGTTGGCTCCAAGGACGCCCGCCACGACCGACCCGGCGACACCGGCACCCGCACCGGCATGGGCGGCCCGCAGCACCCGGTGGACGGCGGTGACGCGAACCGTGCGTTCCCGATGCTGAGCGCCATGGACGACCGGATCCGCCCCTTCGCCCAGCCGCTACGAGCGGCCCGGCTGCCTTCGACTTCCAGTGGCACGGCCTGGTCGGGTACAACGGCGGCGGCCTCCGGGTGGTCGGCGCCAGCCCCCGCCACCAGTCCGTGCCGCACAACCTCGGCGGCGACGGCGTCGGCTTGCGACCTGCCCGGCAACCACGCGGCGCGGTCAGCTGGCGAGCAGAGCCGTTGAGACGACCGCCCACGCCGTGTCATCGGGATCGCCCCGTCCCCTGGCGAGCACGGTGCCGCTGCGCGTGACGACGAGCACGTCCACGTCGTCGCTGCCCGGAATCGCCAGCGCCTTTTGGAAGGCGGCGACATCGGTGTAGACGGTGATCGTGCGCGCCGCCACGTCCGGGTCACCGATGCCTGCGGTCATCCCGCCGTCGATGGCGCGACGCGCCAACCGCCACCGCGTCGACAGGACGGGGACCTCGACCACGGCGACCCGGACCGGCCCGGTAACGCCGCGCGTGGTCGGCGGCCCACCCGCGGCCACCGCACGGTCGATCCATCGGTCCACCCTGGCCTGCTGCCACCGCTGGAACGCCACCACGGCCAGGGTGCGCTCCGCGAGGAAGTCGGTGGGCAACGTCAGCGGGACGCCGAGGAGGGTGCGCCCGGCCACGCGCGGGAACCGCGGCGACCTCGCCGGCGCGCCCGGCCTCGGAGTCTGACCCACCGGATCAGCGCGTGAGGTCAACACACGGCGCAGCGAGCATCCCGCGACGGTCAGGCGTCGTCCGAGCCGGCGTCCTTGGCGGCGGCCTTGATGTCGTCCGCGGCGACCTGGTCGATGGCCTTCTCGACGATGGCGTCGGCCTTGTCCAGCGCCTTGCGGATCTCCACGGCACCGGGGTCGGAGACCAGGGCCAAGATCCCGGAGTGCCCGGGGGCGATCGCGTCCTGCAGCTCCGCCTCGAGCTCGCTGCGGTGGTGCAGCTCCC
>DATCDE010000275.1 GCA_036510875.1 Actinomycetes bacterium | reverse complement strand
TGGGCGTTCCTGATCAACCTGCCGATCGGGGCGCTCGTCGTCTACGGCCTGCTGCGCTTCGTGCCCGAGACGAAGGACCCGGGCGCGCGCCGCGGCGTCGACCTGCCCGGCACGGTCACCTCGGTCGTGGGCCTCGGTGCGCTGGTGTTCGCGCTCATCGAGGGCCAGCGCTACGGGTGGTGGCAGCCGACGGCCACCTTCGAGGCCGCCGGGCAGCGCTGGCCGTTCACGTCGGTCGCGCCGACCGGCGTGGCGTTCGTCGTCGCTGCCGTGTCGCTCGTGGCGTTCTGGCTGATCGAGCGCCGGCGGGCACAGCGCGGGGCGCTCGTGCTGCTCGACCTGCGGCTGTTCACCATCCGCAGCTTCCGGTACGGCAACCTGGCGGCGCTGATCGTCTCGCTGGGCGAGTTCGGCCTGCTGTTCGCGCTGCCGCTGTTCCTGCAGAGCGTGCTGGGCTACTCGGCGCTGCAGACCGGCGTGGTGCTGCTCGCGCTGGCCACCGGGACGTTCCTGGCCAGCCCGTTCGCAGCCCAGATCGCCAACTCCCGCGGCGGGCGGACCGTCGTCCGGCTCGGGCTGGCGCTCGAGGTGGTCGGCATCCTGGGCATCGGCGCCTTCGTCGGGGTGGGCATCAGCGCCTGGCGGCTGGTCCCGTGGCTGTTCATCTACGGGGCCGGCGTCGGCCTGGCCACGGCCCAGCTCACCGGCGTGATCCTCGCGGACATCGCCGTCGAGGAGTCCGGCCAGGGCTCAGCGGTGCAGAGCACCTCCCGCCAGGTCGGCGCCGCCTTGGGCACGGCCATCCTGGGCGCGGTGCTGTTCACCTCGCTCGGGTCGGGTGTGGCCGACCGCCTGCAGCAGGCCGGCCTGCCCGCGGCGCAGGCTCAGCAGATCGCCACTGCGGTCAAGGAGCGGCCGTCCGAGGTGCTGCCGGCGCTGGCCGCCCGGCCGGACGGGTCGGTGGTCGTCGGCGCGGCGTCCGAGGCGTTCGTCAGGGCCGCCCGCGACGTCGCCTGGGCCGGCGCTGCCTTCGTGCTGCTAGGCCTGATCGCCACCCTGCTGCTGCCCCGCGACAGCGGGGCCGGGCAGCGGCCGCAGGACGAGTCAGGTCTGGTGGCGGCCGGCACCGCGCCAGCGTCGGGGGCCCCGCCGCTCGACGGGCCGGCCCGCGAGGTCACCGGCCAGCCGGACGACGGCAGCCCGGGCCGCTGACCGAGGGGCCGCCTCGGCAAGCACCCGGCCGGCCGCCAGCGCGGCGTCGAGCGCGTCCCGGTCGTCGGGCACGAGCACGACGTCCCCGATGCCGCCGTAGCGCTGCAACGCTGCGTCAGCTGCCCGCCCGGGTCCGGGCCGACCGGGCCCTTGCGCACCTTGGTGAGCACCACGGCTCGGGCCAGCGGTCCGGGCGCGTGAGGCCGGTGAGCACCAGCAGCCGCGGCCGCACGGTGCGGGCGTACCGGGGGCCGCGCGGCGACGTCGAGGCCGGTGCCGCGGCCGTCGCGGCCGCGTCGCCGGCCTGGTACGCCGCCAACCGGGCCACCATCGGGGCGGACCCCAGCCTGATCCGGCCCGGACAGGTGCTCACCGCGCCGGCCGGCCTAGCCGCACAGGGGGGATCGCGGTGACCGCGCACCGGGACACCGCCGTGCGGCTGCTCCCGGTCCCCGCGAGCGACCCGCCCTACAACGACGGCGAACCCCTCCCCCCGGCCGGGGCCCGCCGGGGCGACGTCCAGGGGACGCTCGCGCTGGCCTTCCTGCTGCCCGGCGACGTCCCCGCCGTGCCCGAGCCGCCCGCGCGGCTGCGGCTCGTGGTGAGCGCTGGGCTCGGCCCGTCCAGGGGTCCGGGCCGTGCGACTGTGCGAACCGGCGGACGGCGTGGCCGAGGTGTGCGCGGTGATCGCCGGTCCGGACCGGTGCCGGGCCCTCGCGCTACGGCTCGAGGGCGCCGACGGCCGGTGGCCGTGTACCGCGCTTCAGGTCGGCTGAGCCGAGGACCAGGGCGTCACTGGCGCTTGCGCTGGGCGCGCGCGGCCCGCCGCCGCTCGGCCCGGCTCGCGTCCGGCCCCAAGTCCTCGGGAGAGACCTGGTCGCCGTCCGCGCCCCGGTGCACCACGCCGCCCTCGCCGTCCACGGTGGGCGCGGAGAACTCCAGGTGGGTCGGCCGGGACGCCTCCAGGCCCTTGGCCACCAGCGCGGGCGCGCTGGCCGCCGTGGCCGCCGCGGAGTCCACGGTGAGCATGGGGCCCGCCTCCGCAGGCTGCTCGACCTGAACCTCCAGGTTGAACAGGTACCCGACCGACTCCTCCTTGATCGCCTCCATCATGGCGGCGAACAGGTCGTAGCCCTCGCGCTGGTACTCCACCAGCGGGTCACGCTGCGCCATCGCGCGCAGCCCGATGCCCTCCTGCAGGTAGTCCATCTCGTAGAGGTGCTCGCGCCACTTGCGGTCCAGCACGGACAGCACGACGCGGCGCTCCAGCTCGCGCATGGCCTCGGAGCCGATCTGCTCCTCCCGCGCCGCATAGGCGCCGTGGGCGTCGTCCCGCAGCCGCTCGACGAGGAATTCGGGGGTGAGCCCGTCCCGGCCGCCCCCGGACTCGTCCTCCAGCGCCTCCACCGTCAGGCCCACCGGGTACAGGGTGCCCAGTGCGGACCACAGCTGGTCGAGGTCCCACTGCTCCGGGTAGCCCTCGCGGGTGGCGGCTTGCACGTAGGCCGCGGCGGTGTCGTCGATCATGTGCTCGATCTGGTCGTGCATGTCCTCGCCCTCGAGGACCCGGCGCCGCTCCTCGTAGATCACGACCCGCTGCCGGTTCATGACCTCGTCGTACTTGAGCACGTTCTTGCGGATCTCGAAGTTCTGCGCCTCGACCTGGGCCTGCGCCGACCTGATGGCGTTGCTCACCATCTTGGCCTCGATCGGGACGTCGTCGGGGATGTTGAACCGGGTGAGGAAGGCGTCGACGACATTCCCCTTGAACAGCCGCATCAGGTCGTCCTCGAGGGACAGGTAGAACCGGGACTCCCCCGGGTCGCCCTGCCGGCCGGAGCGGCCGCGCAGTTGGTTGTCGATCCGGCGCGACTCGTGCCGCTCGGTGCCCAGCACGTACAGCCCGCCGAGGCCGACCACCTCGACGTGCTCGGCCTCGACCGCCTTCTTGGCCTTCTCCAGGGCGGCCGGCCAGGCCGCCTCATAGTCCTCGGGGGTCTCCACCGGCGAGAGCCCGCGCTGGGCGAGCTCAGACGCCGCCATGAACTCGGGGTTGCCGCCGAGCATGATGTCGGTGCCGCGGCCGGCCATGTTCGTCGCGACCGTGACCGCGCCCTTGCGGCCGGCCTGCGCGACGATCTGCGCCTCCCGCTCGTGGTGCTTGGCGTTGAGCACCTCGTGCGGGACGCCGCGGCGGCGCAGCAGTGCCGACAGGTGCTCGGATTTCTCCACGCTCACGGTGCCGACGAGGACCGGCTGGCCCTTCTCGTGCCGTGCGACCAGGTCGTCGACGACGGCGTTGAACTTCGCGTCCTCGGTGCGGTACACGAGGTCGGCCTCGTCGGCGCGGACCATGGGGCGGTTCGTGGGGATCGGCACCACGCCGAGGGTGTAGATCTGGTTGAACTCGGCGGCCTCGGTGAGTGCCGTACCGGTCATGCCGCCGAGCTTGTCGTAGAGCCGGAAGAAGTTCTGCAGGGTGATCGTGGCGAGGGTCTGGTTCTCCTGCTTGATCTCCACACCCTCCTTGGCCTCGATGGCCTGGTGCATGCCCTCGTTGTAGCGGCGCCCGGCGAGGATCCGGCCGGTGTGCTCGTCGACGATGAGGACCTCGCCGTTCATGACGACGTAGTCCTTGTCCCGCTTGAACAGCTCCTTGGCCTTGATCGCGTTGTTCAGGTAGCCGACCAGCGGAGTATTCACCGACTCGTAGAGGTTGTCGATGCCCAGGTAGTCCTCGACCCGCTCGACGCCGGCCTCGAGGATGCCCACGGTGCGCTTCTTCTCGTCGACCTCGTAGTCGACGTCGGCCCGCAGTCGTAGCACCAGCTTGGCGAAGTCCTGGTACCACTTCTGCGGCTGGTCGGCCGGGCCGCTGATGATGAGCGGCGTCCTGGCCTCGTCGATGAGGATCGAGTCGACCTCGTCGACGATGGCGAAGTTGTGGCCGCGCTGGACCAGCTCGTCCTGCGTCCAGGCCATATTGTCGCGCAGGTAGTCGAAGCCGAACTCGTTGTTCGTCCCGTACGTGATGTCGCAGGCGTACGCCTCGCGGCGCTCGGCCGGGGTCATGGACGAGAGGATCACGCCGACCGACAGGCCCAGGAACCGGTGCACCCGGCCCATCCACTCGGAGTCGCGCTCGGCCAGGTAGTCGTTGACCGTGACCACGTGGACACCTTTGCCGGCCAGCGCGTTGAGGTAGGCCGGCAGCGTCGAGACCAGGGTCTTGCCCTCGCCGGTCTTCATCTCGGCGATGTTGCCCAGGTGCAGCGCCACGCCTCCCATGAGCTGGACGTCGTAGTGCCGCTGCCCCAGGGTCCGCGTGGCCGCCTCGCGGACCACCGCGAAGGCCTCGGGCAGGATGTCGTCGAGGGTCTCACCCTCGGCCAGTCGAGTCCGGAACTTGTCGGTCTCCTCCCGCAGCTCCGCGTCGGTCATGCCGACGAAGGCCTCTTCGACGGCGTTGACCTGGGCCGAGATCCGGACCAGCTTCTTCAGTATCTTGCCTTCGCCGGCACGCAGGATCTTGTCGAGGATGGCGGGCACGCGGCTTCTCCAAGGTGGGAGCGGGCGACCGGAACCGGACGCACGACTGACAGCGGGGTTTCACCCCGCTTCCGCCCCATCGTAATCAGTTGGTGACCTGAGCGCGTCGCCGTGGAGGATGGCGCCATGGAACCGTCCGTGTCGGCCACCGCCGTCGTCCACGGCGACGGCCTCGTGCTGACCCCCTGGACCGACGCCGACATCCCGGCGGTGCTGGCCCTGGCGGCCGACCCGGTGACCCTGCGCTGGGCGCACTCGCTGCGCCGGGTCACCGCCGAGGACGACGCCCGCGCCTGGCTGGCCGGGCGGGTCACCCCGGAGCGTATCGACTGGGCGGTGCGGGACGCTGGGACCGGGCGCTTCCTCGGCCGGGTCGGGCTGCACAGCCTCGAGCCCTCGCTGGGGTTCGGTGAGATCGGCTACGGGACGACGCCGTCCGCCCGCGGGCACGGGGTGGCCACCCGGGCCGTCGCGGCGGCGACGCGGCACGGCTTCGAGGTGATAGGGCTGCGCCGGATCGCGCTGCGGCACGCGGTGGGCAACACCGCGTCCTGCCACGTAGCGATGGCCTGCGGGTTCGCCCTCGAGGGCGTCGAGCGGGCGGCTCACGACGATGGCGAGGGCCGGTTCGACGACGCCCACCTGCACGCCCGGCTGCTCGACGACGCGCCGGGCCCGATCGCCACGCCCGCCCCGCGGCACCCGGTCGAGCTGGTGGCGGGGCCCTACCGGCTCCGGCCGTGGGCCGAGTCGGACGCCCCGGCCGTGCTGGCTGCGGCAGGGGACCCGGAGATCGTCCGGTGGGACCCGTCCGCGTCGGACACGACGGACCTGGACGGCGCCCTGGCCTGGTGCGCCAGCCGGGCCGACTGGGACGGCAGCCATGCCTCGTGGGCCGTGTGCCACCCCGGCGGCGGGGTGGTGGGCTCGGTGTCGCTGCACGAGCTCGACGCCCACAGCTCCAGCGGACAGGTCGGCTACTGGGTTGCCCCGCAGGCCCGAGGCCGGGGGGCGGCCAGCACGGCCGTCCGGGCCGCTGCCGGCTACGCGTTCGAGGTCCTCGGCTTGCAGCGGGTCGAGCTGTTCCACGCGGAGGACAACCCGGCGTCCTGCCGGGTGGCGAC
>DATCDE010000274.1 GCA_036510875.1 Actinomycetes bacterium | reverse complement strand
GACGACGCCGGCCGGTCGCACCGGGTCGCCGCGGTCGCGCTGGCCGAGCCGCCCGTGGTGGGGGAGTGGCTGCTGGTCTACGCCGGGATCGCTCTCGAACGGCTCGGCGAGCAGGAGGTGCGCGACACGCTCGCGCTGCGGAACGGCGAACGAGGAGAGGGACACAGATGACGCGTCGAGCCGGGGTCGTCCTGGCGCTGGTCGCCGCCGTGGTCAGCGGGGTGGCGGTGTTCATCAACACCTACGGGGTCAAGGCCGTGGGCGATGCCACGGTCTACACCACCGCCAAGAACCTGGTGGCGGCGCTGCTGCTGGGCGCGGTCTTCGCCGTGTCGGTCGGCCGCCGTGAGCCGTCGGCGCGGCGGGCGCCGCGGACGCCGCTGACCCGTGCGCAGCTGGCCGGGCTGGTCGCCATGGGCATCGGCGGCAGCGTGCCGTTCGTGCTGTTCTTCGAGGGGCTGCTGCGTGCGTCGTCGGTGCACGCCGCGTTCCTGCACAAGACGCTCGTGCTGTGGGTGGCCCTGCTCGCCGTGCCGCTGCTGAAGGAGCGGCTGACCTGGGCACACGGGGTCGCGATCGGGCTGCTGCTGGTCGGGCAGACCGTGCTCGTGGGCGGCGTCACCGAGTCGTTCGGCCCCGGCGAGGCGATGATCCTCGCGGCGACCATGCTCTGGGCTCTGGAGACGGTGCTGGCCAAGTGGCTGCTCGGCGGAATGTCCTCGTGGACCGTCGGCGTGACCCGGATGGGCCTGGGCTCGCTCGTGCTGCTGGCCTGGGTCGGGGTGACCGGCCGGTTCGGCGCCCTGGTCGCCCTGGACGCCGCCCAGTGGGGCTGGGTGCTGCTCACCGGAGCCGTGCTGGCCACCTACGTCGGGCTGTGGCTGGCCGCGCTGGCCCGGGCGCAGGCCGTCGACGTGACCGCCGTCCTGGTGCTGGCCGCCGTCATCACCGCCGTCCTCGCGGCGCTGGTCAACGGGACGACGTTGCAGCCGGTCGGGTTGCTGCTCGTGCTGGCCGGCGGCGCGCTGGCCGCCGTCCGGCTGCGCCCGGCCGCCGGCGTCGCGGTCGACGCGGGCGGGGCCTGAGCGGCCATGGAGTCCGGCCCGCTGCTGTTCGCACGCTTCGCCTACCCACCGAACGCGCTGGGCTACTGCGGTCCGGACGGCTCCGGCGAGCTGCTCGAGCGGACGGCGTCCGCGGACGGTGGCCAGGGCATGCGCCGGCTGGCCCGTGGGTTCGAGGGCGCCTGGCCGTACCTCGAGCTGATCGCGCACGAGAACGGTCTCGGCGACCCGCTCGACCCGCGCGTGGTGGAGGCGTACTGGATCGGCAACGGGCTGCTGGACCGGGTCCGCGGCCCGGCCTTCCGCGGCTCGCTCGAGGACCGGTTCCGGCCGCGGGTGGGGCGTGCGGTGGACCACGTGCTGGACCCGGTGTCCGGCGGCGGGGTGCCGCACCACGCGTTCCACGTGTTCGGGGTGTTCCCCTGGGTCGGGCTGCTGCGCGGCGGTGTCGTCGACGAGCCGCTGCGGGTGCTCGACCGGTGCCGGATCCGGTGGGCCCGGGTGGACGCGGTCGTCGGTGACCGCGCGGTCGTCCGGTCCCGGCCGTTGGAGTGGCGCAACGGGCGGCTGCTGCTCGGTGCGCCCGCGGTGGAGGAGGTCACGGTGGCCGAGGCGGGCCGCTCGCTGGCCGCAGAGCTGGCGCCCGGGGACCTGGTGGCCTGCCACTGGGACTGGGTGTGCATCCAGATCACCGTGGCCCAGGCCGCCCAGCTGCGCCGTCGGACCGCCCAGGTTCTCGCCGCCGTCCAACCTGTCAGGGTGAGGACGGCGTCTACGTCGTCCTCACCGTGACAAGTTGCCGTCGAAGAACGCGGTGACCCGCGCGGTCCACTCGTCCCGGTGCTGGGCCAGGCCCGCGGTGTGCGGGGTGCCCGGCAGCTCCCACAGGCTCACGGTCGACGGTGCCACCGCCTGCAGCGCCGGGGCCGCCGGGATCTCTCCCTCACCCGCGATCAGCAGCAGCGGCCGGGGGCCACAGCGGCGACGGCTTCCCGCTGGGGCAGTGGGGTCGGCGCCCGGGTGAGCAGCCGGGCGGTCGCGAAGCTGATCACATCGACGGCCCGCTCGGTACCCCACCTTCAGCCCGGGTGGCCGCTGCGGGGTGTCGGCGGGCAGCTTCGGCTGCACCCCCTCCGCGACGACGGCGCGGATCCGGGTGTCGGTCGCGGCGGCGTTGATCGCCTGCTCGCCGCCCATGGACAGCCCCAGGACGCCGATCCGGCCGGGCTCGACGTCCGGCCTGGACTCCAGATAGGAGACGGCCGCGGCGACGTCGAGGTCGCCCCACCAGCCGAAGTCCATGCCCGCCCCGCCGCTGCGCCCGTGCCCTCGGTCGTCCTAGAGCAGCACGCCCTAGCCGTGCCGGGCGAGCACGGCGGCCTGGTCGAGGACGCCGGAGCGGGTGGAGCCCGACCCGTGCAGCACGGCGACGGCGGCGCCGTTCGTGGCGGGGATGTACCAGCCAGAGAGCGGCACCCCGTCGGCGGTCGTGAACGCGGCCTCGGCGAACGGCAGGGCGAGATAGGGGGGGGTCCGGTCGCCCACCTCGGTCGGGGCCGGGTTGGTCCCGGCGACCGCCGGCGTCACCGGAACGAGCACGAACTAGAACAGCAGCAGGGCGGCCGGCAGTGCGGCCAGCCGCCAAGCACCAGGAGCACCAGCCCGCTAGCCAGTGCCGCGAGCCCGGCCGCCGAGCTGAGCACCAGCCCGGCCTCGGCCAGGTGCACCGCCCCGATCCCGACCCCGACCACCGTGCCGAGCACGCCCAAGAGGAGGGCGACCGCTCCGACGATGGCGTCCCCGGCCCGGCGGACCAGCAGGACGACGCCGAGGGTGATCAGCCCCACCACGACCACCCGCAGGGCCTGCCAGTCCCAGCTGCCGTGCCGACCGACGAGCACGGCCAGGCTCACGCGACGAGCACGGCCAGGCTCACGCCCAGTGCGTCGCCGGCACCCTGCACCCACCCGCGGACCGTCACTCCAGGCTCGCCGTCCCTTCGCACCCGGGGGCCCGAAACGAGTACGGCCAGTCTGCCAGCCCGGACGCCTCAGCGGCGAGGGTCCAAGGTCATAGGGCCAGCCGGCGGTACCCGACCGTCACGTCGTGCACGTGGTGGGCCGGGTCGTGCAGCAGGTAGCGGGCGAACGACTCGACGGTGAAGAACGCGCCGTCGCTTCGGCGACCGGTCCGCTGCCACTGGTAGTGGGTCACCTGGGCCAGCCGGGCTGCCAGCGCCGTGGCAGCGGCGGTCAGCTCCCCGTTGACGGTGGCCGGGTCCTGGGCGGCGTAGCCGTCCCGGACGGCGGTGGCGTCCTGGTCCCAGTTGGCGAACAGCGGGTCGTCCTCGGCCAGCATCCGGTCCAGCCGGTGGTCGAACAGCCGGTACACGTCGCGCACGTGGCAGGCGTACTCCAGCCCGGACCAGACGTCCGGGGACGGCCTCCGGCGGGCCAGCTCGGGGTCGGCCAGCAGGACCGGCCACGCCTCGGCGGTCTGCCGCAGCGCGTCGACCAGCCGCTCCCGGGGGACGGCGCCGACGTCGACGCCACACTCGGGGCAGGGCCGGTCGAGCACCCAGGTCCAGTCCTTGCTGTCGGGAGTGATCGCCATGGATCGCGACCCTAGCGTCGTCCGCCGCTCGGCCCCGGCTGGGAACCGGCTGGCCGGCACCCGCGACCGACCCGGGCCGGCGACGTCGAACCTGGACCACCCGGCCGTCGTTCAGCTACGCCCTGTTCGACGCAGGCGGGACCGTGCTGCTGCGGGTACCTCGACCCGCCGGAGCAGCCGGGTGCGACTCCGAGGCCTGGCGCGCCGCGCCGAGCCATGGCGTTGCGCTGGTGGCTCGGGCCGGCGGATGAGGCACAGTAGAATCGGACAAATACCGCATCGCCCGCTGGGCCTCGCACGCACCAGGAGCCCGTCATCGCCACCGCCGCCCCGGCCCGGGACAGGGTCCCCGAGCCCGGGACGGTGACACGCGGGCTGCGCCGGATGCCGGCACTGGACGGCCTGCGGGCCCTCGCGGTGGTCGCCGTCCTGCTGTACCACGCGGACGTGTCGTTCGTGCCCGGCGGTTTCCTGGGCGTGGACGTGTTCTTCGTGCTCAGCGGGTTCCTGATCACCGCGCTGCTCCTGCGCGAGCTGGGTCGCCGGGGCCGGATCGGGTTCGGTGCGTTCTACCTGGGCCGGGCCAGGCGGCTGTTTCCCGCCTTGTTCGTGCTGCTGCTCGTGGTGGCGCTGGCGGCCGCGTTCGTGGTGCGGGACGCCGCGAGCACGGTGCGCACCGACCTGCTGGCTGCCGTCGGCTATGTCGCCAACTGGTGGTTCGTCGTCAAGGAGTCGTCGTACTTCGAGGGCCTGGGCCGCCCCCCGATGCTGCAGCACCTGTGGTCGCTGTCGGTGGAGGAGCAGTTCTACCTGCTCTGGCCGGCGGTCGTTCTGCTGGCCTACCGCTGGCGGCGGGTGCGCGGCGTGTTCATCGTGGCCGGGGTCGGAGCGCTGGCCTCGACGCTGCTCATGGCCTGGCTGTCGGTACGCGGCGGGTACCCGGTCCCCAACGACCCGAGCCGGGTCTACTTCGGCACCGACACGCACGCCATGGGGCTGCTCGCCGGTGCCGCGCTGGCCTGCGTGTGGCAGACCTGGCAGCCGGACGGCGTGCGGCTGACCGAGCGTGGCCGGATCGCGCTGGAGGTCGCCGGGCTGGTCGGCCTGAGCGGGGTGGTGGCGGCGTTCCTCGCCGTCGAGGAATACTCGACCGCGCTGTACCGGGGTGGGTTCCTGGTCCTGTCGGTGGGCACCGCGGCCCTGGTGGCGGCGATCAGCCAGCCCGAGACGCAGCTGTCCCGGCTGTTCGCCTGGGCGCCGCTGCGCTGGGTGGGGGAGCGCTCGTACGGGATCTACCTGTGGCACTGGCCGGTGTTCCTGGTCACCCGCCCCGGCCTCGACCTTCCGTGGGACGGCGGCTGGCTGCTGGCGGCGAGGATCGGGCTCGTCGTGGGCATCGCCGAGCTGTCCTACCGCTACGTCGAGATGCCGATCCGGAACGGTGCGCTGGCGCGGGCCTGGCGGTCGTGGACACAGCGCCCGGCGGCCCAGGCCCGGCGGCGGGGGATCGGGGCGGCGCTGGGAGCGACCACCGCTGCCGTGCTGCTGGCGGCCACCGTGAACGGCCTGGTGCACGCGCCGTCGGCGGACAGCAGTGCCCTGGCCCGGGAGCTGGAGCGGATCGGCTCCACGTTGCCGACGGAGCTGCCGACGGACGGCCCGACGGGCGGCCCGAACGGCACCGCCGATCCCCCTCCGACGCCGACCGGCACCGCGACGGCCGCAGCCGGTCCGGCGGTGCCCGCCCTGATGGCACCCCCGGCAGCCGTGCCGGTCGTCGTGCAGCCGGTCACCGCGGTGGGGGACTCCGTGCTGCTGGGCGCCGCACCCGCAATGCTGGCCCAGTTCCGCGCCGTGGTCATCGACGCTCACATCAGCCGCCAACCGCGCGAGGTGTTCGACGAGGTGCGGACCCTCAAGAAGGCCGGTCGGCTGGCCGCCGTCGTCGTCGTGCACGCCGGCACGAACGGGCTGGTCACCACCAAGGACCTCTCGGCGCTGCTGACCGACCTCAAGGACCGGACCCGGGTGGTCCTGATGAACACCGCCGCCGACCGCAGCTGGCGCGCCTACAGCGACCGCAGCTTCGCCCTGGTGGTGCCGCACTTCCCGAACGTGGTACTGGTCGACTGGAACGCCCTGTCGGCGGGGCACCGGGACTGGTTCGTCTCGGACGGCGTCCACCTCACCAAGGACGGCGCCCGTGCCTACGCCGCCGCGATCGCCGCGGCGGTCACGGGCTGAGCCCTTGCACTTGTCAGGGTGAGGACGGGCTATAGGTCGTCCTCACCCTGACCAGTGGACGTCAGGTGCGGGTGATCTCCACCTTGCGGGGGGTGGGCTCCCCGGTGCCGATCGGCACCCGGACCTCCAGGATGCCGTCGGTGTAGGTCGCCTTGACGTCGTCCTCGGTCGCGCCGGCGGGCAGGGTCATGCTGCGGCGGTACGACCCGTAGCGGAACTCGGACCGGTAGCCGTTGGTGCCCTCCTCGCCCTCGACCTTCTCCTCGCGGCGCTCCGCGGCGATCGTGAGCACGCCGTTGTCGACGGTGATCTCGACGTCCTGGTCGGGGTCGATACCGGGCAGCTCGGCCCGTAGGACGAGTGTTTCGCCCTCGACGAACTCCTCCATCCGCATGGGCAGGTGGCCCTCGGATGAGAAGTCCAGGCCCAGGTTCTCGAACGGCCACCCGGACCACAGCAGCTCGGTCAGCGTCGGCCGGCTGCGCTTCACCAGACTCGCCATCATCTGCCTCCTCTCACAACTCACCACTTTCCATTCCGCAGCGGCACGGGCGCGGTCACAAGGGGCGAGTGGCTCGAAACCGGCCACGATCAAGGCAGGATGCCCGCATGACCGTCGTGCGCTGGGCCGCCGCGCTGGCCGGGCTCGCCACCATCCTGGGCACGACGTCCAGCGTGCTGCGCACCCTGGTGGTCCCGCGTCGGCTCCGCTCCAAGCTGTCGGTGCTGGTGGCCCGGTTCGTGGCCTTGCCGTTCCAGCTGGCCGCCGACAGCCGCGGGTACGTCACCCGTGACCGGATCCTGGCCTGGACGGCGCCCGTGACGATCATCATCCAGCTGAGCATCTGGCTGCTCTTGTTCCTGGCCGGCTTCGGGCTGCTCGTCTACGCGGTGAGCGGCCTGGGGCTGGGCGCGTCGCTGCGGGAGGCAGGCTCCAGCCTGTTCACCCTGGGCTTCGCCTCGACTGACCGCAGCCGGCTCACGGCGGTCGACTTCGTCGCGGCCATGGTGGGGCCGATCGTCATCGGCCTGCAGATCGGCTACCTGCCCTCGCTGTACGCCGCGTACAACCGGCGCGAGGCCGAGGTCACCATGCTCGACTCCCGCGCCGGCGAGCCCAACTGGGGGCCGGAGATCCTGGCCCGGCACGCGTCGATCGCCTCGCTGGCCAACCTCAACGACATGTACCGCGACTGGGAGCGCTGGGCGGCCGACGTCTCGGAGAGCCACTCCAACTACCCCGTCCTGATCTCCTTCCGTTCGCAGGAGTCGACCCGCAACTGGCTGATCGGGCTGCTGTCGGTCATGGACTCTGCCGCCCTGCACCTGGCCTTCAACCCGTCGAAGCCGCAGGGGGAGCCGCGGCTGGCCCTGCGCATGGGCTTCGTGTGCGTCCGCCACCTGGCCAGCACCACCGGGATCCGGTTCGATCCGGATCCGGCGCCGGACGACCCGATCGAGCTGACCTACGAGCAGTTCCTGGACGGCGTGCGCCGGCTGGAGGCCGCCGGCTACCCGATGGAGCGCACCCCCGACGCGGCCTGGCCGCACTTTCGCGGCTGGCGGGTCAACTACGAGGCCAGCGTGTACCGGCTGGCCCGGCTGATCGACGCGGTCCCAGCGCCGTGGAGCGGTCCCCGCCGCGGAGCCGTCGCGGTCCTCGCCCCGACATCCCCGGTGGACCGCCAGCCCGGCGCGCCGAGTGATCCCGGTCGGGGAGACTAAGCGGACCGAGCGAACAGGAGGCCAGCGTGTCGGACGACGGGGAGCCGGACGCCGCAGCGAGCGTCGAGCTGCCGGCGCACACCCGGCAGTGGATCGCGCTGCTCGTGCCCAGCGGCAGCGCCCCGGCCTGGCTGCGGATCACCGAGGTCGAGCAGCGGGGGGCCGCTGCGCTGTCAGTCGTGGTGGCGATCGTGCTGCAGCTCGCGTTGCCGGACACGCTGACCTTCGGGCCGCACTGGATGCTTCCGGCGCTCGAGGCGCTGCTGCTGGTGGCCCTGGTTGGCGGCCAGCGGGTGCTCGGCCACGCGGTGACCGCCCGGCTGCGCCCACTGGCGCTCACCCTGGCCGGGACGGTGGCCGCGGCGAACCTGACCTCGACCGGGCTGCTGGTGGCCACCCTGGTGGGCGGCAAGGCGCTGAGCGCACAGCAGCTGCTGTCCACCGGGCTGCTGGTCTGGGTCACCAACGTCATCGCGTTCGCGCTGATCTACTGGGAGCTGGACCGGGGGGGACCGCTGTCCCGCGCCATGATGTCCGACAGCTACCCGGACTTCCTGTTCCCGCAGATGGCCTCGCCGGGCGTGGCGGCCATGGACTGGGAGCCGCGGTACTTCGACTACGTGTACGTGTCGTTTACCAACGCGACGGCGTTCAGCCCGACCGACACCATGCCGCTGTCCCGCTGGGCCAAGGCGCTCATGCTGGTCCAGTCAGCGGTTGCGCTGGTCACCGTGGGGCTGGTCTTCGCGCGGGCGGTCAACATCCTGCACTGACGGTGCCTGACAGCTGGCGGGCGGCTCCTCCCGCCGGCTGAGCCGGGCCCGCAGCGAGCTCACGGCGCGGACCAGCCGCCGCCACAGCACCACCGCGGTCACCGTGCCCGCGACGAGCACCGTGGCGGCCACGCCGGCCGCGATCCAGGGGTGTCGGGTGGCCAGCAGGACCACGACGGCGACCAGGCTGTCCTCGGCGGTGCTGGTGGCCACGTTGGTGACTGGCTCGGGGGAGGTGTTCACGGCCAGCCGGAACCCCGACTTGAGGCTGTGGCTGGCCAGCGCGGTGCCGCCGCCGAGCACGGCCGCCCAGACCTGGCTCATGTCCCCGGCCTGACCCGCGAGCAGCGCGCCCAGCCACGCGCCGACGGCCGGCCGGACCACCGTGGAGACGCCGTCCCAGATGCTGTCCAGGTAGGGGATCTTGTCGACCACGAACTCGACGGCGAACATCACCGGCGACGACCAGGACCGGGGTCGACTGCAGCGTCGGGGGGACGCCGTCGATCCCGCCGTACCGGCCGAGCAGCCCGGTGAGGAGCACGACCAGGGAGGCGTTGAGCCCGCTGGCCCAGCCGCCGGTGAAGACCAACTGGAGCGCTTCCACAGTGGTTGACGCTACCGGCCGCCTCCCCATGCGGTGGGTGCGGACCGGTATGGCAGGCTCGCCCAGTGAGCACGATCACCAGATTCCTCAGCCACCTGCAGGGGTGGCCGGCGTACCTGATCGTGGCCGCCTTCGTGTTCGCCGAGGACGCGCTGTTCGTCGGGTTCGTCGTCCCCGGCGAGACCGCGGCGGTGGTCGGCGGCTTCCTGGCCTACACCGGCCACGTGGAGCTTGCCGCGATGATCGTCACCGTCGTCCTCGCGGCGATCGTCGGGGACAGCGTGGGGTTCGAGGTCGGCCGGCACCTGGGACCGCGGCTGCTCGCGGTGGAGCGGCTGCAGCGGCACCAGCACCGGCTGGACCGGGCGCAGGACCTGCTGCGTCGCCGCGGCGGACCGGCCGTGTTCCTGGGCCGCTTCGTGTCGTTCTTCCGCGCCGTGATGCCGGCGCTGGCGGGCACCTCGCGGATGCACTACCCGACCTTCCTAGCCTACAACGCGGCTGGTGGTCTGGTCTGGGGCACCGGCTTCGTGCTGCTCGGCTACCTGGCCGGCCACTCGTACGCGGCCGTCGCGAGCGTGGTCGGCAGGGACGTCGCGCTGGCGATCGGCGTGCTGGCCGCGATCGTCGTCGGGGTGGTCGTGCTCAAGAGGCGTCGGGCCGCGAGCGACTGACCCGCTCGGCCGCGATCTTGCGGTGCACCCGGACCGACTCGGGGGCGGCCGCGATCCGCTCGGCCCGCCACTGGTCCACGAGCGGGTCGGGCAGCGGCGCCAGCGGACCGGCGGCCCAGGAGAGAAGCAGGTCGGCCAGCGCCGGGTTGCGGGCCAGCGCCGGGCCGTGCAGGTAGGTGCCGAGGGCGTGCCCGGCCAGCACCCCCTCGGTGCCGTGGTCGTCGTTGCCGAACCCGACCCGGACCCGTCCCAGCGGGACGGCGGACGGCCCGAGCACGCTGCGGCCGCCGTGGTTCTCGAACCCGGTGAGCACGGGCAGCCCGAGCTCGGCGGCCGGGTCGGTGACCAGCTCGCCGATGGCCCGCCAGGGGCCCGGGGTGGTCACCAGGTCGAAGACCTCGAGGCCAGCCACGGGCGCGCCGTCCGGCCCGGGGAACTCCCGGCCCAGCATCTGCATCCCCGCGCAGACCGCGAGCAGGGGGGCGCCCCTGCCGACGGCATCGGCGATGGCGCCGTCGGCGCGCATCATGGCGGTGGCGGCGACCTGCGCGGCATCCTCGGCGCCGCCGATCAGGTAGACGTCGCCGTGCCGGGGGAGCGGCTGGCCCGGGGCCACCGACACCGTCTCGACATCCAGCCCGTGCCGTCGGGCCCGGTGCGCCAGCACCAGCAGGTTGCCGTGGTCGCCGTAGGTGCCCAGCAACGCGGGGTACACCTCGACGATCCGCAGGGTCGAGGGGCCGCTCACCGGCGGGCCTCCTGGCTCCACGGCGGGCTGGCCAGCAGATCCTGCAGCGCGGTGTAGCTGGCCACGACGTCCACCGGGCCGGCCGGCAGCCCGGCCATCGCGTCGTCCAGGCTCTCGGCGAGCTGCGGCCGGGCGCCGGCGGTCTCCAGCCGGATCGCCATGTCCAGCCGGCGCTCGCCGAACACCCGCACCTCCCGGCCGGCCAGCGACTCGAACGGGACGTCGTACAGCCAGGACAGGTCCCGGCCGTCCGCGGCGCGCCCGTTGCTGGCGAAGACCAGGGGGCGGCCGCTGGAGCCGAGCATGTCCAGCACCTCCGACCAGCTGGCCGGGTTCTTGGCCAGCAGCAGCCGCACCCCGTGCTCGCCCCTGTGTACGGTGGAAAACCGCCCCTCGACGCCGCCGACCTTCGCCGCGGCGGCCAGCGCGGGCTCGGGGGCGACCCCCAGCTCACCGGCAGCGACCACGGCCAGCGCGGCGTTGCCGAGGTTGGCCCGGCCCGGGAGCGACAGCTCGATCCGTCGCCGCACCCCGGACGGGTCGACCAGCTCGTCGCCGTCCACCCGCCAGTCCGGCTCGGGGCGGGCGAAGTCGCAACCGGTGCACCACCAGTGGTCCCCGTCGCGGGACAGCAGCGCCCCGCAGGCCGGGCACAGCGTGGAGTCCATGGCCCACCGGTACGGCGTGGCCACCCAGACGCTGCGCGGTGCTGCGGCCGCGGCGTAGGTGGTCAGCGGATCGTCGCAGGTGGTGATCGCGACGGTCCCGGCCGGCGCCTGGGCGAGCGTGCGCCGCCAGGTCTCGACCAGGTCGGCCACTCCGCCGTAACGGTCCAGCTGGTCCCGGCTCAGGTTGGTGAGCACCACGACCCGCGCGCCGGTCGCGGCCAGCGTCGCCGGCAGGTAGTACTCGTCGACCTCGAGCACGGCCGTGGGGGAGCGGTCGTCGAGCAGTGCGGTGGCGATGCCGGTGGTCATGTTGGAGCCGGTGGAGTTGTTGGCCACCGGCACCCTGCTGCGGACCGCGTCGGTGAGGAACCTCGTGGTGGTGGTCTTGCCGTTGCTGCCGCTGACCAGGGCGCAGGTGCGCCCGGCGGCCAGCCGGCGGACGGCGTCAGGTGCCAGGCGCAGCAGCACCTGACCGCCGATCACGGTGCCGCTGCCCCGGCCCAGGACTCGGGAGGTGACGGCCGCCGTGCGCGCGAGCGTGGCAGCCGCCCAGAAGGGCAGCACAAGGGTCGATCCTGCCATCCCCGCAGCCGGCTCCGGACGGTCAGGCCGCGCCGGCGAAGGAGCGGATCCGCCGCCACGCGTCGGCGCCCCGGGCCTGGGCGTCCTGCGCCACCCGGGCGACGGCCTCGAGCGGGAGGTCTGACCCGCGTCGCCCGGCCCGGCGCGGTGCCACAATCGCGGGATGAGCGAACGACCGCCGCTGGCCCCGCTGGACATCGACGTGGGCCGGGTGCTCGCCGTCGTGGCCCACCCGGACGACCTGGAGTACGGCGCCGCCGCCGCGGTGGCCGCCTGGACGGACGCCGGGCACGAGGTGGTCTACCTGCTGGCCAGCCGGGGCGAGGCCGGGATCGACGGGATGATCCCGGAGGAGGCCGCCCGGGTGCGCACCGCCGAGCAGGTGGCCAGTGCCGCCGTCGTCGGGGTCTCGACCGTGGAGTTCCTGGACCACCCCGACGGCGTGATCGAGTACGGGCTGCCGCTGCGGCGGGACATCGTCGCGGCGATCCGCCGGCACCGCCCGGACACCCTGCTGCTGTTCAACCACACCGACACGTGGGGCCCCGGACGGCTGAACTCGCCGGACCACCGCAACGTGGGACGGGCGGCGTTGGACGCGGTCGGGGACGCCGGGAACCGGTGGGTGTTCCCCGAGGTGGGTCCGCAGCCGCACGGCGGGGTACGGCACGCCGTAGTCACCGGTACGCCCGCGCCGACGCACGCGATGGACGTCTCGGCGAGCGTCGACCGGGCGGTCGCGTCGCTGGCCGAGCACCGGGCCTACCTGGACGGGCTGGGCGACCATCCGATGGCCGACCCCGAGTTCGTGCGGGCCTGGCTCGAGACGGCCGCGGAGCGGCTGCCCGGCGCGCGGGCCGCGCTCAGCGTCGAGCTGTACAGCTTCTGACCGCTGGTCACGGCGCGCCCATCGTCGCGGCGTGGGTGCCGAGCAGGCCGTACGGCGCGAGCAGGTCCATGCCGTCGGGCGTGTTCAGGTAGCCGGCCCCGGAGCCAGGCACCCCGGTGTGCCCGTACTGCCACACCACCGTGTTCGTGGCCGGGTTGATCACGATGACCCGGTCGTTGCGGTCGTCGTTGACCATGACCATGCCGTTGGGCAGCGGCAGCGCGAGCGAAGGGTGCGCGAGCTGCTTGGCGCCGGTGGGCTTGTACCGCCACAGCGCCTGACCGGACCGGCCGAAGATCAGCACCTGGCCGGGGGTGGAGTAGTCGACGGTCAGGTACCGGCCCGCGCTGATCTCGTTCGTGTCGGACGGGTAGGCGACGTCGGGGACGTGCACCGACCAGGTCGACGTGCCGTCCAGGCCCAGCTCGGAGACGTACGCCCCGCCGATCTCGGTGACCAGGTAGTGGCCGTTGGCCATCGGGAAGGCACCGTTCGGGCTGCTGTAGCGGGTGGGTGGGGCGTGCCGACAGCTGCCCGGCAGGCCGTAGGAACGCTCCGCGGTGTGCGCCCCACGGGCGACCAGCAGCACCCGGCAGTTCTTGATGTCGGCGATCAGCAGCTGCCCGTTCGGCAGCATCATCGCGTCGTCGGGGTTGTTCAGGTGGTTCGGTCCCGCCCCGGGCGTGCCGGGGGTGCCGTAGCGGTAGACGATCCGGTGGGTCGCGATGTCGATGACCGAGACGACGTAGTCGTCCTCCTCGGTCGCGATGATCTCCCGGCCGTCGGGGCTGAAAAACGCGTCGTCCGGGATCAGGAAGGTCTGCCCGGGGGTCAGGTCCCCCGGGCGGGGGAACTGCCAGCGGACCCGGCCCTGCGGATCGACGATGATCACCCGGTTGTTCGCCTTGTCGGCGATGAGGATCGGCCCGGGCAGCACCGACGGGTCCGAGCCGGGGGCCAGCTGACCCGGGCCGGTCGCGGCCGGCAGCCAGCCGGCCTGGCCGACCGAGGCGCCGGCCGCGGAACCGGTCGTGGTGCCGGTTGAGGGCGACGCCGTGGGAGCCGGTGCCGGCTCGACCAGCCGCAGGGTGACGACCGAGGCCAGGGTGGTCGGGGTCTCCCCGCCCAGCAGGTAGCCGACGCCGTCGACAACCGCCGCGCCCGAGTCGGAGACCCCCTGCGACAGCTGGCCGGCCGAGGTGACGGTGCGGTGCGCGGGGTCGAAGGCAAGCACGTCGGTGCTGCGCTGCTCGCCCTGGCCGGTGCGCCCGCCGGCCAGGTAGATCCGGTCCCCGAGCGCGAGGGCCGAGGCGTGGGCCACCGGGTGCGGAAGGTGGGCGACCAGCGACGCGACCCCGGTCGACACGTCGACCAGCTGGACGTCGTCCACCGTCGTGCCGTTGTGTTCGCCGCCGAACACCCACAGCTGGTGCCCGCTCACCGCCACCGCCGGGTAGCGGACCGTCACCGGCAGGGTGGCCGCGACCGTGAAGTGAACGCCGTCCGTGGTGCGCAGCACGGACGGCAGCTCGCGGCTGCCGTCGTAGCCACCGACCACGTACGCGGCGCCGTCGACGGTGGCTGCAGCCAGGTCGGCGCGCGGCTGCGGCAGCTGGCCAACCACGCTGCCGGTACCCCCTGCGACGATCGACTGCACGGACGCCGTCGGCGCCGACGTCCCGCCGCCGAAGACGAACCGGTGGCTCCCCACGGTCGACCCGCCGGCGTCGTGGCCGGCCTGGGCGAGCTGGCCCTGCTCGCTCGCCTGGCCGGTCACCGGGTTGAGCGCGAAGACGCTCGCGCTGGAGTGGTTGGCCGCGTCGAGGCCGCCGGCGACCAGCAGCAGGTGGCCGTCCGGCTGGACGACGGACCGGGACACGGCCGCGGGCAGCTGCCAGTCGGCCGTGGCCACCTGCAGCACGAGCGGCCGGGCCGCCGCCGTTGCCGTCGAGGCCGCCGGCCCGCTGGCTGACTGGCTTCCGGTCGCGGCCGGCGTCGAGGACCCGGCGCACGAGGTGAGCAGCAGCGCCGTGCCGACTGCGAGAGCGGGGACGGCAAAGCGGGGGGAGGGCACGCGCACGAGCCAAGAGTGTCGCCAGAGCCGGGTCAAGCCCAGGTAAACCGGCGACCTCACCGGCGCGTCGCCCTGCAGGGCGGCCGCTCCGGCGCCGATACGTCTGGCATGAGCCTGCTGCGCCACGTCGGACCGGTGCTGGTCGCCGGCTGCCTGTCCCTCCTCGCCGGCTGCGGGGGCAACCCGGCCCAGCAGGTGGCGGACACCGTGGTGTCCCAGGTGTCGACTGCCCACCGGACCGAGGTGGTGGCGGCGCTGGCGGGGGACGCGCAGGCGCTGGCCGGCTACCAGGCGAGCAACGGCACGCTGCCCGCCGGCCAGGCCGAGTTCGCGGCCATCCCGGGGGTGGAGCGGCCTGGGGTGAGCGTCACCTACACGGCGTCCGGCAGTGGCTGGTGCCTTGTCGGCACGTCGACCGCCCAGCCGCCGTCCACCGTGGTGTGGACCCAGAACGGGCAACAGCCGGCCGGGGTGACGCGCTGTCCCTGAACAACTGGAAAGATCTTGGGAGAACCGCTTGCGCGGCGCCCCCAGGCCCGATAGAAATCTCCCACGTCACCGGCGAATCGGTGAGCAAGCAAGGGGAAACCCGAGCAACCGCAACGGCTGAGGAGACTCGGTCGGCGCGGGCGCAGCGCGAGCAGGTGACGTGCCGGGCGGAGACCGGGGCACCACGCCGAAGGGGCGACCTGACGGCCTGCGGATGACGACGCAGCCGGTGCAGACGGACCGCGAGGTGCAGGCTGTGAAGCCGCGAAGCACCTGGGTGACCAGGAGCGACGCGAACCGGACGTCATGCCGGTGCCACGTACGGCTGGGCAACCGGTCGTCTGAGGCGAAAGCGGCCGCGACAAGGCCCCGCGAACTCATACTTCGCGGGGCCTTGTTGATGTTCTACCGGTTCGGGTGGGCGCGGTGTGGCAGCGACACGCCTCACCCGTCGGCGGAGTCGCCGCGCTCGTGCCGCTCGGACAGGAACCGCTCGAGCTCGGCGCCGAGCTCGTCGGCGGTCGGCAGCCGGGCGGACGGGTCGGCCAGCAGGTCACGGTGGTCGGACGTGAAGCTGTCGTACTGCTCCTCGAGGCCGTGGACCACAGCGGCGACTTCGGGCGACTGCGCCACCTGCGCGTCGATCTCGCCGCGGACCGTCTCGGCGGCCGTGCGCAGCACGTCGGTGGGCAGGGACAGCCCGCTGACCGCGGTCACGGACTCCAGCAGGACGGCGGCGGACAGCGGGTACTCCAGCTGGGCCACGTAGTGCGGCACGTGCGCGGCGAAGCCGATGGCGTCCAGCCCGTGCTGGCCGAGCCGGTACTCCAGCAGGTGCCCCACGCTCGCCGGGACGGTCACCGTGTTGACCCACGGCTGGAACCCGGAGACCAGCTGCTTACGGGTCGCGTGGGCGGTGACCCCGACCGGCCGGGTGTGCGGCACCGCCATCGGGATCGCGTTCAGGCCGACGGTGAGCCGGACGTTCAGCTGGGCGACTACGGCCCGGACGGCGGCAATGAACCGCTCCCACTGGACGTCCGGCTCGGGGCCGTCGAGCAGCAGGAACGGGACGCCGACCGAGTCCCACACCAGCCGGACCACCAGCTGGGGCTCCTCGTAGTGCTCCCAGTGGTCCTCGACGAACAGCATGGGCGGCCGTCGGGAGCGGTAGTCGACCAGCTGGTCCGCGTCGAAGGTGGCCACCACCCGGTGGTCCAACGTGGCGAGCAGGTGCTCCCGGGCCAGCCGGACCGCGCTGCCGGCGTCGATGAAGCCGCTGAGGGCCTGGACCAGGACCGGCCGGTCCAGCTCGGGTCGGTCCGGCTCGAGTCGGTACAGTTCTGCTGGTGCCATGTCGGCCATCCAACCAGCAGCGGTGGACCGATGGCGCCGTCGGCCGAGCACCGCTCAGCCGGCCCGCGCCGGTCTCAGCTCGCCCAGGAGAGCAGGCCGGCGTTGAGCGCCGGGTCGCGCAGCTGGCGCATCGCCTCCCGCTCCAGCTGGCGCACCCGCTCCCTGGACAGCCCGAGCACTTCGCCGATCTCGGACATCGTCCGCGCCTTGCCGTCGGTGAGCCCGTAGCGCAGCCGCACGATGGTCGCCTCTCGCTCCGGCAGCCGCTCGATGGCGCGGGACAGCTCGGCCAGCATCTGCTGGCTCTCCAGTGCCGCCGTCGGCGGGGTGTCGTCGCCGGGGACGACCAGGTCGGCCAGCGCGGTGTCCCCGTCGTCCCCGACCGGGGTGTCCAGGCTGACCGTCTCGCGACCGACCCGGCGCAGCTCCTCGACCCGGGTCACCTCGTGGCCGGTGGCCTCGGCGATCTCCTCGACCGTCGGGGTGCGGCCGAACGACTGCAGCAGCTCGCGCTCGGCCCGGCCCACCTTGGCGACCTCGGTGGCGATGTGCACGGGCAGCCGAATGGTGCGCCCGTTCTCGGGCAGCCCGCGACCGATGGCTTGCCGGACCCACCAGGTCGCGTACGTCGAGAACTTGTAGCCCTTGCGGTAGTCGAACTTCTCCACGGCGCGGATCAGGCCCAGGTTGCCCTCCTGGACGATGTCCAGGAACGGCACCCCGCTGTGCCCGTACCTCTTGGCGATCGAGACCACCAGCCGGAGGTTGGCCCGGACCATGCGGTTCTTCGCGGCTTCGCCGTCGGCGACCAGCAGGTCGAGCTCGGCCCGGCGCTTGGCCGTGGCCTTGATCTCGCCGGCTGCGGCCTGCCGGAGCAGCTCGGCGGCGTAGACGCCGACCTCGATCCGTTGGGCGAGCTCGACCTCCTCCTCGGCGGAGAGCAGGGGAGTCCGGCCGATGCCGTCCAGGTAGACGCGGACGAGGTCAGCGGTGGGGGCAGGTTCGTCGAGGTCGCTGGTGGAGACGGCGGACGGGGCGTCGAGGTACTGCATCGCGGGAAGGACCCCTCCTCACGGGGTTGTCGTGCTGTGCTCGGTGAAACGCCACGACTCCGCGAAACGTTCCGTACGACCCCCTTGCTCAGTGATCTTCTTAGCGCTCTCTCAGGTCCGCGTTGCTCCCGTGGTCGGGACCGACCGCCCGCTGAACTGGTCCATCGAGGCGTGCACGCCCAGCGCGTTGGCGATCGCGTCGAACCAGCGGGGCGGCAGCAGCTGTGCGGCGAAGGCCGCCCGCGCGAGCGGCGGCAGGATCACCCGCGGCTGGTTGCGCTCGACCGCGGTGATCACCCGTTCGGCGACCCGCTCCTCGCTGAGGATGGGCAGCAGCCACGGCAGCCGGGTCCGGGCCCCCTCGAACATGCCGGTGTCGACGAAGAACGGCAGCACCACGGTGGTCTGCAGCTTCGGTGCGGTGCGGGCCAGCTCCACGCGCAGCGACTCGGCGAAGCCGTACGCCGCGTGCTTGCTGGCGGCGTAGTCGACCAGCCGCGGGACTCCCATCGCGGCGGCCATCGACGCGATGGTCACGATGTGTCCGCGGGAGCGGGCCACCATGCCTGGGAGCACCGCCCGGGTGCACCAGAACGGGGCCAACGCGTTGACCGCCATGACCCGCTCGATCTGCTCATCGGTGAGGTCGAGCAGGTCGGCCCCGGCCACCACGCCGGCGTTGTTGACCAGGACGTCGACCCCGCCGTGCCGCCGTTCGGCCGTCGCCGCGGCGTCGGCGACCGCCCGCCGGTCCGTGACGTCGACCACCTGGACGGTCGCGGCCCGCCCGGCCCGTCCGGAGTCGTCGACCAGCCGGTCCAGTCCGGCCGGGTCGAGGTCCCAGCCCACGACCTGGGCGCCGCGCTCGGCGGCGAGCAGCGCCATCCGGCGCCCGATCCCCGAGGCGGCCCCGGTGACCAGCACGACTCGGTCTCTCAGCTCGGACATCGGGGCTGCCTCCTGGGTGGTGGGTGTGGTGGGTCAGTCGGTCGGGCCGAGCTCGTCGTCCAGCCGCTGCGGCCAGTCCGGGTGGGCCAGCTCGGCTTCGATGAGCAGCTCCCCGGGGTGCTCGTTGGCCAGCTCGACGGCCCGCACCAGCCCGGACAGCTCCGCGCCGGCGGCCAGCACGACCGCGGCGACGATGCGCTCGGGGTCGGGGCCGCCGGCCCGGAGCCGGGACAGGATGTCGTCCACCAGCTGGAATTCGCCGGGGAAGTCCTGCTGCACCCGGTGCTCCACCCGTGGGGTGAGGCCGGTCCGGTGCATCGGCTGGTCGGTGCTCATGAGGTCCCCCCGGTGGCGGCGGTGCCGAGGGCGGCCGCGACGAGGTCGCGCGCCTCGGCCTGGATCCGGGCCAGGTGCTCCGGGCCGGTGAAGCTCTCCGCGTAGATCTTGTAGACGTCCTCGGTGCCCGAGGGGCGGGCCGCGAACCAGCCGGACGCCGTGGTGACCTTGAGCCCGCCGAGCGCGGCCCCGTTGCCGGGCGCCGCGGTGAGCTTGGCCTCGATCGGCTCCCCGGCGAGCATCGTGGCGGTGACCTGCCCGGGGGACAGCCGGGCGAGGACGGCCTTCTGGTCCCGGGTGGCCGGCGCGTCCACCCGCGCGTAGGACGGGTCGCCGTAGGCCTGGGTGAGCCGGCGGTAGTGCTCGCTGGGCGAGCGTCCGGTCACCGCGATGATCTCGGCGGCGAGCAGGTCGAGCAGGATGCCGTCCTTGTCCGTCGTCCAGACCCGGCCGTCCCTGCGCAGGAAGCTGGCCCCGGCGGACTCCTCGCCGCCGAACACCACCGAGCCGTCCAGCAGCCCAGGCACGAACCACTTGAAGCCCACGGGGACCTCGACCAGGGTCCGGCCGAGCCCACCGACCACCCGGTCGATCATGGACGACGACACGAGCGTCTTGCCGATCGCGGCGCCGGCCGGCCAACCGTCCCGGTGTCCGAGCAGGTACTCGATGGCCACCGCGAGGAAGTGGTTGGGGTTCATCAGGCCGGCGTCCGGGGTGACGATGCCGTGCCGGTCGGCGTCCGCGTCGTTCCCGGTGGCGACGGCGTACTCGGTGCGGCGCTCGATGAGCGAGGCCATGGCATAGGGCGAGGAGCAGTCCATGCGGATCTTGCCGTCCCAGTCCAGGGTCATGAACCGGAACGTGGGGTCGACCAGCGGGTTGACGACGGTCAGGTCGAGGCCGAGCCGGTCCGCGATCGCCGCCCAGTAGGCGACGCTGGCGCCGCCGAGGGGGTCGGCACCGATCCGCACGCCGGTCCGGCGGATCGCCTCGACGTCGATCGCGCTCGGCAGCGCCTCGACGTAGCGGCCCAGGAAGTCGTACCGGGCCGTGGTGTCGGCCGCCCTGGCCCGCTCGGCGGTGACCCGGCGGACCTGGGCCAGGCCGTCCGCGAGATGCGCGTTGGCGCGGTCCTGGATCCACCCGGTGACGTCGCTGTCCGCGGGGCCGCCGTGCGGCGGGTTGTACTTGAAGCCGCCGTCCCGTGGTGGGTTGTGCGACGGGGTGACCACGATGCCGTCGGCCCGGTGCGCGGGGCCGGTGGCGTTGTGCTCGAGGATCGCCAGGGACACCGCGGGGGTCGGGGTGTAGCCGTCGTCGGTGTCCAGCAGCACGGTGACGCCGTTGGCGGCGAGCACCTCCAGCGCGGTCGCGGTCGCCGGCTCGGACAGCGCGTGGGTGTCCTTGCCCACGAACAGCGGACCGTCGATGCCCTGGCCGGCCCGGTACTCGCAGATCGCCTGGGTGGTGGCGGCGATGTGGTCGTCGTTGAAGGCGGCGTCCAGCGAGCTGCCCCGGTGTCCCGAGGTGCCGAAGGCGACCCGCTGCGCGGGGGCCTCGGGGTCGGGGTGCTCGGTGTAGTACGCGGTGACCAGACGGGCGACGTCGACCAGGTCGGCGGCGGTGGCGGGCCGGCCGGCCCGGGGATCAACACTCATGCGGTCATCCTGGGTGGGTGCCCGCATGGATGTCCATGACCGCGTGCAGCAGCTCGACGGCCTCGTCGTGCGGGCGCTGGAACGAGTTGCGGCCCATGATCGTCCCGAAGCCACCGCCCAGGGCGGTCTGCCGGTTCTCCTCGAGCACCTGCTCGGTGCCCTTGGCGGCGCCGCCCGAGAAGATGACGATGCGGCGTCCGGCGAAGGCGGACTGGACGACGTGGCGGACCCGGTCGGCGAGGGTGTCGAGCGGGACACCGGCGGCCTCCAGCGCCGTGCGCGCAGCGTCGGACTCGATGCGCGCGGCCGGCGGCTTCACCTTGATGATGTGGGCGCCCAGCTGCGCGGCGATCTGGGCGGCGTAGGCGACGACGTCGACCGCGGTCTGGCCTTCTCTGGACAGCCCCGAGCCGCGCGGATAGGACCACACGACGACGACCAGCCCGGCGGCCTTCGCCTCGGCGGCGACGGCACGCAGCTCCTCGTACATCGCGTTCCGCCCGGCCGACCCCGGGTAGATGGTGAAGCCCACCGCGCTCGCACCCAGCCGCAGCGCGTCGGCGACGGTCGCGTTCAGCGCGGGCACCGGGTCGGGGCCGGAGTACAGCGAGTCGGAGTTGTTCAGCTTGAGGATCAGCGGCAGCTGGCCGGCGTACTCCGCCGCGGCCGCCTCGATCGACCCGAGCGGCGCCGCGTGCGCGTTGCAGCCGGCGTCCAGGGCCAGCTGGAAGTGGTAGCGCGGGTCGTAGCCGGCCGGGTTGGGCGCGAAGCTGCGGCCGGGGCCGTGCTCGAACCCCTGGTCGACCGGCAGGATGACCAGCTTGCCGGTGCCGCCGAGGCGGCCGTGGCTGAGGATGCGGTGCAGGTTGGCCAGGGTCCCCGGGGTGTTCCCGTCGTACCAGGACAGGATCTCGCGTACGCGCTCGGTGGTCATGTCTCCCAGCATTGGCGGCCGACGCCGCCCCGGCATGAGGCCAATGTCCCTACGGCCGTGGCGAAGGGCAGCCGTCGCGTGGTAGTCCGGTGGGAGCACTCGTGCACCGACCCGATGGAGGACGCCGATGAGCGCCAGCCTCCCCCCGCCGGCCCGGGGCCGTGACGACCTCGGCCACCTGATCCTGCTCGCGGCCGCCGACGTGGAGGCGATGCCCTGGGAGCCGCTGCGCGGGCTCGCGGGGGTGCACCACAAGGTGGTGTGGCAGTCCGGGGACGCCGTGCTCGGCTTCATCCGGGTGGACTCGGGCGCGGTGAAGCCGGAGCACACCCATCACGGCGCCCACCACCACATCCTGATCACCCGGGGCTCGGCGACCATGCTGGGCCGGCCGTTCACCGCGGGGGCGTACCTGTACATCCCGCCGGGCACCCCGCACGAGGTGGCCGACGTCGGGCCCGAGGGCTGCACCTTCTTCTACACCTACCGCCCGGTGGAGATCCCGGTCCGCTAGCCCCTCGCCAGGGTGGTGGGGCTCAGGCGGGGCGGGCGGCCAGGACGAGGCAGTCCAGCGCGTGCCGCTCACCGCCGTCGGTGCTGACCGCCCGGGTCACGGTCTCGGCCCGGACCACCTCCAGCGGCCCACCGTGGAGGTCCTCGACGACGTCGTCCGCCGTGTAGAGCGCGGCCGGGTCCTGCGGACCGCCCGCTCCCTCGGTGAGGTTGCGGCTGTCGTGTGCGATGACCAGCAGGTGCCCCCCGGGGGCGACGCCCCGCGCGGCCGCCTGCAGCACGGGTCGCCGCTCGTCTGCGGCCACCTGCAGGTAGACGACCATGACCAGGTCGAACGCCTGGGCCGGCGGCTGGTAGGACAGCAGGTCGGCCTGCACCACGTGCAGCCGGTCGGCCGCCAGCTCGCCGAGCCGCTCCCCGGCGATCCGCTGGGCGCGCGCGAGGGCCACCCGGGAGAAGTCCACCGCGGTGGACTCCCAGCCCTGCTCCGCCAGCCAGATGGCGTTGCGCCCCTCACCGGCCGCCAGGTCGAGCGCCCGCCCTGGCGCCAGCCGTGCGGCGACCTGCTCGACGAACACGTTCGGCCCGGCCGACCACACCAGGTCGCGCTCGGCGTAGCGGGCATCCCAGGTGGTGCTGTCCACGGTGGCTCCCTTCGCTGCCGGCCCCCGATGGCCGCGGCTCGCTCGACGATATCCGCGGGGTCGGCCCCGTGGGCGGCCCGCTGCCCCTAGGGTCACCTGGACGACCGCAGAGGAGCAGCCGTGGCCAAGCCCTCGATCCGCCCGCAGCTCTGGCGGCCCCCGCCCGCGCCCGCCATGGACGGCGCGTACGCGCCCAACCGGCTGCTGGCCGGGCTGGAGCGCCTCGAGGTGCCCGGCAGCGGACCCGAGGACGTCGTCGTCCACCCCTCCGGCGACGTGTACACCGGCACCGTGGACGGCACGATCCTGCGGCTGTCCGCGGACGGGCGCCGGATCGTGCGGGTGGCCACCACTGGGGGGCGCCCACTGGGCCTCGAGGTGGCCCCGGACGGCCGGCTGGTCGTCTGCGACGCCGAGCGCGGGCTGCTGCGACTGGACCCGCGCACGGAGGTGGTCGAGACGCTGCTCGACGCGGCCGCCGGCGTGCGACTGGCCAACAACGCGGCGATCGGCTCCGACGGCTCCATCTACTTCAGCGACTCCTCGCAGCGGTTCCCGCTCGCGCACTTCAAGGCCGACCTGCTCGAGCACAGCGGCACCGGCCGGCTGCTTCGGCGCCACCCGGACGGCGAGGTCGAGACGCTGCTCACCGGCCTGCAGTTCGCCAACGGGGTGGCCCTCGCGCCGGACGAGTCCTTCGTCCTGGTCGCCGAGACCGGCGGCTACCGGATTCGCCGGTACTGGCTGAACGGCCCGCGGGCGGGCATCGGCGACGTCCTGGTGGACAACCTCCCGGGCATGCCGGACAACCTGTCCACCGGCCCCAGCGGGGTGTTCTGGGTGGCCATGCCGTCGACCCGCAACGCCACGTTGGACTGGCTGCTGCCGCGTCCCGCGCTGCTACGCAAGGCGGTGTGGGCGCTGCCGGAAGCCGTCCAGCCGAACGCGGCTCGGATCACCTTCGTCCTTGGCCTGGACGCCGACGGCACCGTCGTGCACAACCTCCAGGACGACGGGCAGCGCTTCCACTACGTGACCGGCGTCCGGGAGCACGACGGCTGGCTGTACCTCGGCAGCCTGGTCGAGTCGGCTGTGGCCAGGGTCCGGCTCCCGGTGGCCGGGGCATGAGGCTGTTGCTGCTGGGGGTCCGCGGCTCGGTGCCCGCTCCCGGCGCCGACTTCGTGCGGTACGGCGGGCAGACCTCGTGTGTTGTCATCACCGCGGACGGCGCCGACGCGCCCACGCTGGTCCTGGATGCCGGGACCGGGCTGCGCGCCCTCACCGCCCGGCTCGGCGGGGCGGCCTACCGGGGGGCGATCCTGCTGAGCCACCTGCACTGGGACCACATGTGGGGGCTGCCGTTCTTCGCCGCGGGTGACCGTAGCGGCGCCGACGTCGACCTCTACCTGCCGGCGCAGGACGGCGTCTCGGCCCGCGACCTGCTGGCCCGCTCGATGGCCCCGCCGATCTTCCCGATCCCCCCGGAGGGGCTGCTCGGCCGCTGGGCGTTCCACGGGCTGGAGCCCGGCCGGCACGAGATCGCGGGGTTCACGGTGACCGCGGCCGAGATCGAGCACAAGGGCGGCCGGGCCTACGGCTACCGGGTCGAGGACCGTTCCGGATCGGTGGCGTACCTGCCCGACCACCCTCCGTCCGCTGGGGTGTCGGCGCAGACCTGGGCCCTGCTGGACGGCGTGGACGTGCTGCTGCACGACGCGCAGTTCCTGACCGCCGAGCGGGCGGTGGCCGACCTGTACGGGCATGCGACGGTCGAGGACGCGGTCGCCCTCGCCGAGCAGGCCGCCGTGGGGCAGCTGGTGCTGTTCCACCACAGTCCGACCCGCACCGACGACCAGCTGGACGCGATCGCGGCCGGGCTCGGTGCGGCGGTGCCGACGTCGGTGGCCAGGGAGGGCGACGAGATCACGGTCGGACGGCCCTAGGCACGGCCCGGCCCGACGGGAGACTGGCGCCATGACCGCAGCAACGGCCGGTGTCGTGGTGCTGCTCGTCGTGCTGAACCTGGCCACCAACGTCTGGTGGCCGAGGGCCTACCTCGCGGTGTGCATCGGGGGCGCCGCCGCGCTGCTCGCGATCGGCCGGCTCGAGGGGTTGACCTGGACCGACATGGGGCTGGGCCGGACGGCGGTGCTGGCCGGGCTGCTGTGGGGGCTCGGCGCAGTCGCCGTGGTCGGTGTGGGGTACCTCGCCGTGGGCGCCGTACCGGCCGGTCGCCGGCTCCTGCACGACGATCGGGCTCCGGCGGCGTGGCGCCCGCTGTTCTACCGGGCCGTGCTGCACGTCCCGCTGGGGACCGTGCTGCTCGAGGAGGTGGCCTTCCGCGGCGTCCTGCTCGGGCTGGTCGCCAAGGAGCACGGCATGGTCGTCGCGGTGGTCGTGTCCTCGGTGCTGTTCGGGCTGTGGCACGTGCTGCCGACGATTGAGGCCATGCGCTCGTCCACCGTCGTGGCGACGGCGATGGGTGGCCGGGGACCGCTGCGTGCGGTGCTCGCCGCGGTGGCCTTCACCGCTGCCGCCGGCATCCTGTTCAGCTGGCTGCGGGTGGTCAGTGGCAGCCTGCTGGCCCCTGCGGGGCTGCACGTGGCCACCAACTCCGGCGGGTACCTGGCCGGCTTCCTGGTGCGTCCGCGCGCCCGTTGACGCGCCAGCCGACCACAATCGTCGGGTGGTCACCCTCACGCTCACCGACGAGGACCGGCGCCGCGACCTGGTCCGGATGAAGTCCATCGCGACCGGCCTGCTGCTGCTGGCCGCTGTCGTCTACCTGGGCGCGAACGCGGCGGTCAACGCGGGTGCCCCCGCCTGGGTCGGGTACGTCCGGGCGGCCGCCGAGGCCGGGATGGTCGGCGGGCTGGCCGACTGGTTCGCGGTGACCGCACTGTTCCGCCGGCCGCTCGGGCTGCCGATCCCGCACACGGCGATCATCCCCGCCCGCAAGGACGACCTCGGCCGCGGGCTGTCGGACTTCGTCGGCGCCAACTTCCTGTCCGAGCAGGTCGTGCGTGACCGGATCATCGCGGTGGGTCCGGCCGGTCGGGCCGGCGGCTGGCTGGCCCAGCAGGGCAACGCCGAGCGGGTGACCGCCGAGGTGGCCGCCGTCGTCCAGGGGGCCATCGGGGTGCTCCGGGACGACGACGTGCGCGCGGTGCTCGAGCACGCCGTCGTCCGGCGGCTGGTCGCCGCACCGGTGGGGCCGCCGTTGGGTCGGCTGCTGTCCCGGGTGGTGGCCGACGGGGCCCACGTGGGCCTGGTCGACCTGGTCGTGGACAACACCAACGTCTGGCTGGCCGCGAACCGGGCCATGGTGGTCGACGTCATCGCCAAGCAGGCGCCGCCCTGGTCGCCCCGGTTCGTCGACGAGCGGGTGGCCGAGCGGCTGTACGCCGAGCTGGTGCGGGTGGCGGGGGAGGTCCGCGACGACCACGCGCACCCGCTGCGCGGCTCGCTCGACCAGTTCCTGCTGGAGTTCGCCGCCGACCTGCGGGAGGACCCCGGGGTCATGGCCAGGGCGGAGAACCTCAAGCAGCAGCTGCTCGACCACCCCGACGTCCGTCGGGCCTTCGGCGACCTCTGGACAACGGTCCGCACGATGATCGTGGAGGCGGTCGAGGACCCGAATAGCGAGCTGCGCCGACGGGCCACCGCGGCGCTGGCCGAGTTCGGACGCCGGCTGGTGGGGGAACCGGAGCTGCGGGCCAAGGTCGACGGCTGGGTCACCGCGGCCGTCGTCCACCTGGTGACGAACTACCGCGACGAGCTCACCACGACCATCACCGACACCATCGACCGGTGGGACGGCACGGAGACGGCCCGCAAGGTCGAGCTCGCGGTGGGCCGGGACCTCCAGTTCATCCGGCTCAACGGCACGGTCGTCGGCGCGCTGGCCGGGCTGGCGATCTACACGGTGACCCAGCTGCTCTAGCCCAGCCCCAGCCCGACTTGGTGACGCCGTTCACAAGGACCAATGACCCTTTCTGCACAGGCAGCAGCGGACCTAGTGTGCTCAACGTGCAGGAGATGCAGGGCAGGCAGGAGCGGGCGCCACGGGGTCTGCTCACGGCCGACGAGGTTCAGCAGCTCCTCGACATCGACCGGTCTACCATCTACCGGATGGCCGGCGACGGCCGGCTGCCGGCCGTGAAGATCGGCCGCCAGTGGCGGTTCCCGGCCGACCGGATCGCCGCGCTGCTCGAGGTCGGCACCCCCGCGCCGGCCGCGAACCCCGCGTTCGACACGACCTCGTCCCAGCCCCTGGGCACGCCGCTGTCGGCCGAGATCGCCGAGTCGGTGCTCGACGTGGCCGCGGGCGCGCTGGACGTGATGATGGTCGTCACGGACATGACGGGGCGGCCGGTCACCAACGTGATCAACCCGTGCGCCCGCTTCTTCCACGAGTCCGGTGACCCCGCGACGCTGGCCGCGTGCATCACGGAGTGGCGGCAGCTGGCCGACGACGTCCACTTCGAGTCCCGCTTCCGCGTCGGCCACCTCGGTTTCGAGTGTGCCCGGGCGTTCATCCGGGTCGGCTCAGAGCTGGTCGGCATGGTGCTCGCTGGCGGTGTGGCCCCAGTCGGTGACGACTCCGACGACCTGTTCCAGCTCGACCCCGGACGGCGCCAGCAGGTGCTGTCCACGCTACCCAAAGTGGCCGCGGCACTGTCTCGCGTGGCCACCCCGACGAAGGACCTAAGGAGCGCAGGATGAAGCGACTGCTCGTGCTCGGCGGTGGAACCGCAGGCACGATGGCCGTGAACAAGCTGCGGCCGCGGCTGGCCCGCGACGAGTGGCAGATCACTGTTGTCGACCCGAGCGACACGCACTACTACCAGCCCGGTTACCTGTTCGTCCCGTTCGGCATCTACCAGCCCGAGGAGATCGTGAAGCCGCGCAAGCGCTTCATCCCCGAGGGGGTCGACCTGGTCCAGGCCGAGGTCGACAAGGTCCTGCCGGAGGACAACAAGGTCCTGCTCGTCGGTGGCGAGGAGCTGCTCTACGACTACCTGATCATCGCCAGCGGCACCACACCGCGGCCGGACCAGACCCCCGGCATGGCCGATGACATGGGCGGCAGCGTCCACGAGTTCTTCAGCTACGAGGGCGCCAAGCGGCTCGCCGAGAAGCTGAAGACCTGGGAGGGCGGCAAGCTGGTCGTCCACCTGACCGAGATGCCGATCAAGTGCCCGGTGGCCCCGCTGGAGTTCAGCTTCCTGGCCGAGGCCTTCTTCACCGAGAAGGGCATGCGGGACCAGGTCGAGATCACCTACGTGACCCCGCTCGAGGGCGCGTTCACCAAGCCGGTGGCGTCCAAGCACCTGGGCGGCATGTTCGACGAGCGCAAGATCCAGCTCGAGGCCGACTTCATGATCGAGTCGATCGACCCCGAGGCCAAGAAGCTGGTCTCGTTCGACGAGCGCGAGGTGCCCTACGACCTGCTGGTCACCATCCCGATCAACATGGGCGCCGACTTCGTGGCCCGGTCCGGCCTCGGCGACGACCTGAACTACGTCCCGGTGGACAAGGAGACGTTGCTCTCCAACACCTACGACAACATCTTCGCGATCGGCGACGCGTCGAACATCCCGGCGTCCAAGGCCGGCTCGGTGGCGCACTTCTCGATGGACCTGTTCCCGGACAACTTCGTCAACCACATCAACGGCCGTCCGATGACCGAGAAGTTCGACGGGCACGCCAACTGCTTCATCGAGAGCGGGCACGGCAAGGGTCTGCTGATCGACTTCAACTACGAGACCGAGCCGCTCCCCGGCAAGTACCCACTGCCCGGCGTCGGCCCCTTCAGCCTGCTGAAGGAGACCGAGATCAACCACTGGGGCAAGATGATGTTCCGCTGGATGTACTGGAACCTGCTGCTCCCCGGCAAGGAGCTCCCGCTGCCCGCCCTGATGTCGATGGCCGGGAAGCAGACGGAGGGCGAGTGATGACCGAGGTGGTCTCGGCCCCGTCGCTGGACCAGCGGCTC
>DATCDE010000273.1 GCA_036510875.1 Actinomycetes bacterium | reverse complement strand
CCGCCTCGAACCAGCGGTGGGGCAGCAATCGCTTGGCGACCAGCCCGACCCGCTCCCCGCACTTCCCGGCGGACACCCGCCGCCGGGGAGTGTCCGCGTGCAGCTGCCGGGCGACCACCCGCGCCACCTCGGCCGGGTCCGCGCCGTTGCGCTCGTCGCGCTCCATGACGGCGACGGCGAGCCTGAGGGCCGCCTCGTAGGGGCCGCTCGGGCCGGCGGCGCCCCGCCGGTTGGCGGTGAAGTCGGTCCGGAAGTTGCCCGGCTCGACCAGCGTCACACCGACGTTGAACGGGGCGACCTCGTAGGCCAGCGCCTCGGCCCAGCCCTCGAGGGCGAACTTGCTGGCGCTGTAATACGACTGGAACGGGATCGCGATCCGACCGCCGATGCTGCTGATCAGCACGACCCGACCGCCACCGTTCGCGCGCAGGTGCGTCAGCAGCCCGGTGGTGACCCGGACGGTGCCCCAGAAGTTCGTCTCCAGCTGGGCCCTGGCCTCGCCCAGCGACGTCGTCTCGGCGGGTCCGGCAAGCCCCCAGCCGGCCGCCGTGACGAGCGCGTCGACCCGTCTGTGGTCGGTGAGCACCTGCCGGACGCCGGCCGCCACCGACTCGTCGCTGTCGACGTCCATGACCAGGCCCCGCCAGCCCGGACCGCCGGTGCCCCGACGGCTCGCGCCGACCACCGTCCAGCCCTGCTGCGCCAGCAGGTCGGCGGTGGTCCGGCCCAGTCCGGCGGACTCGCCGGTCACCAGCACGACCCGACCCATGAGAACCCCGTTCGACGACGACTCGGCCACACGCTAGCCCGGCCCGGCCGGGAGGGCAGCGGTGCCGGTCAGACGTGGGCCGCGGTCCGGGTGTCGCCCTCGATGCGGTGCATCTCGTCCGTGACGACCCATCCGCGGGCGACGAGCTCGACCCGGTGCTGCCGGCCGTGGTGGCCGCAGAACAGCAGCACCTGCCCGTCTCGCGTCGCCTTGACGAAGGCCTGGGTACCACAGGCGTCGCAGTGGTCCGACTCGCTGAGAATCGGTGACATCGGGCCACCTCCCGCTCGGATCCGATTCGGTCCCTTCCACCGTGCCCGGGCGACCGGTCCCGGACCCAGAGGACTTGGTCCCCCCGGCTGCGCCACCCGGCCCCTTGCGCCGCGCCCGTCGCCGGCTACGTCAGGCGCGGCAGGTCGGTCGGGCGGATCCCCGGCCCAGGCTGGGCCTGGGGCGTCGTCATCAGCCGAAACGGCAGCTGCCGCACCGGCTCGCCGTCCACCTCGACGACCACGGCGTAGGCGCCGAGGCGCCCCAGCGGGAGGCTCTGCAGGCTGAACGCCACCGGCACAGTCTGCGCCTCCCCCGGGGGCAGGATCGGCGGCCGGCCCACCGTGAACGTCGTCTGCATCTCGACCGGGACCGGCGGCGGGGCACCGTCGGAAACCCACGGGAGGACCGGTCGGCCGTCCTCGTCGAGGAGGCGCACCACGATCGTGTGCGGCTCGTTCGTCGCGTTGTAGGGGACCTGGACGACGGCTGCGACGCTGAACGCCACGACGTGCGGTGGCTGCGGGCTGACGAAGAGCAGGTTGATGGCGGCCCCGTTGATGAAGAGCTTGCCCTCGAGGGCCTCCGCGTGGTCGCAGAGCATGACGTCGATGTCCATGGGGCCCAGCCTGCCTGACCGGGTCAGGTCGCGCTGGATCCGACCTCCTCGGGCCGCGGCGCACGCAGCACGCAGAACTCGTTGCCGTCCGGGTCAGCCATCACCACCCAGGACTGCTCGCCCTGCCCGATGTCGATGCGGCGCGCGCCCAACGACGCCAGCCCAGGGCCTGTTGCCAGAAGTCAGCGATCCGCCGCGGGTCGCCGGAGTCGAACAGGGTCGCCTGCCAGGTCTTTGCCATGGACGGCGTGCCATCGGCGGCACCCCAAAGCGTCAAGCATGAGACCGCAGCCGCCCAAGCCACGGGGGGGCGCAGCCGGGCGACTGCGGCACAGCAGACGCTAGTGGGACGGTGCTTCCGGACCAACATCATCGGGGAAACCGTCACGGCGCGCGTCAACCGCCGTCCGACTTTCCGCTTTGCGGCATGCTTGGGCGGGTTCGCCGCCCCGCCCGCTCGACCCGAAGGTTGTCGCCCGTGCCCGGAACCGCTGCCCGCCGACTGTCCCTGCTGGCCTCCGCTGCGGCCGTCTTCGCGCTCGTCGGGACGATGCTCTCGGCGCCCGCGCAGGCGGCGACGGCCCCGCCGCCGGTCAACCAGGCCGCCGCCGCAAAGCAGTGCGCGATGAGCTTCGGACTGCCGAACAGCACGGATGCCGCGACCGCGGCCGCACTCATGCAGGGTCGCGTGAACCTCGGCCGGTACGGCACGTTTACGCTGGCAGCCAACCCGACCTGGCGGCCGGTGTCGACGCTGGACAGCAGCGGCGACAGCTACATGCACGCGCTGTACTACCTGCTGCCACTGCTGCGCGAGGGTGTCCGCACCCACAACACCGCCATGCTGGTGCGCTTCTACACCGTGCTCGCCGACTGGATCAAGGACAACCCGGCGACCGGGCCGACCCGGTCCCTGGCGTGGAACCTCCCCATGGTCGTCGGGTACCGGGCCCTGGTCCTCACCTGCGCCGCGGCGGTGCCGGGCAACGCGACCGTCTTGTTGCGGCAGGCGCTGTACTCCACCGGCGCCTGGCTGGCCTGGCCGGCGAACTACGACGGATCCAACAACGCCTCGCTGCACCAGTCGATGGGCCTGCTCGCGATCGGCGCGGCCATCGGCCGGCCGGACTGGGAGCGGATCGCGGTCAGCCGGATCAGCTCGCTGGCGGTCCGGCTGATCAAGAACGACGGCTCGGACGGCGAGGGCGCGCCCGCCTATGCCGTCGACAACTACCAGTGGTTCATCGACGCCGCGGAGCGGATCCGCCGGACCGGGCTCGCCGTCCCGTCGACGCTGCGCCGGGTGTCCCTGGTGCCCGCCTTCCTGGCCCAGGCGGTGCGCCCGGACGGCAAGCTCGAGGCGCTCGGCGACACCACCCCGGCCCCGCTGCCCGCCGGACTGTGGACCGGCACGGCGGCCGAGTGGACGGCGACCGGCGGACAAAGCGGCACCCCGCCCACCCAGACCTACGCCACCTACTCGGGCGGGTACGTGTTCGGCCGGTCCGGCTGGGGCACCCAGCAGCCGAACTCGCAGGAGACCTTCTACAGCGTGCGCTTCGGCCCGCGCTCCGGCGTCGCGCACGCGCACGACGACAGCGGCGCGCTCACCCTCTACTCGCAGGGCAGCGAGCTGCTCTTCGACGTCGGCCAGTGGCGCTACTCCGACGGCGCGACCCGCAACTACGTGGTCTCCCGCGCCGCGCACAACGTCGTGGTCGTCGACGGGGTCGCCCGCAGCACGTACCCGGCGCCCACGCTGGTCAACGCCAGCACTGGGGAGTTCGACGTCACCACCGTCGTCGACCGCGGCTACCGCGGCGTCACGCTGACCAGGACCATCGTCTACGACCGGGCCCGGAACCTGTTCGTGGTGTGGGACCGGCTGGTCTCGGCGACCTTGGTGAAGGCCTCCCAGCAGTGGGGACTCGGCCCTGACCGAGGGACCGCAGTGACCCCCGACATGGTCTCGAGCACCGGGGCCGGCGCCAACGTCTCGTTGCTGTTCACCGGCGGCAGCGACGGCCAGGACGTCGTCAGCGGGGCGAACTCCCCGTTGCGGGGCTGGAACAGCAGTGCGTATGGCCAGCTGTCCCCGGCCCCGTCCGTCCGCTCCACCCAGTTCGGCAGCCACCTGTCCTGGGTCACGGTCATCGTGCCCAGGGGGGCGGGTGTCTCGGACTCCGGGCTCACGGCGACGAGCACGTCCACGGACAGCTCGGCGACGGTCGGGATCACCACCCCGGTGAGCGGCACCACCTGGCTGGCGCTGACCAACAGCTCGGCGGCGGTGACGGCCGCGCCGGGGACGGTGCCGGCCACGGTCACGGTCGCGCCGCGGCTGCTGAAGCGGGGCTCGCCGCTGTTCGTCCGCGCGGCCAGCCTGGTCCCCGGCGAGCCGGTCTCACTGGAGCGGCAGGACGGCGGCGTGTGGTCGTCGGTGGCGTCCGGCGTGGCCAGCGCGGCCGGTACGGTCGGCTGGCGGATCGTGCCGACGTCGTCCGGCTCCTACCGGGTGGTCTCCTCGGCCGGACCCACGGCCGCGGTTCCGGTCGTCGTCGCGATGACCCCCGGTCCGGTCGCGGGCCTGACCGTGACGACGGCGCACCGGTCGGTCACCGTGCGCTGGCGGCCGCCGGCGAGCAACGGCGGACTGCCCATCAGCGGGTACATCATCACGGTCGCCGGGATGCGGGTCGTGGTCGCGCCGACCACCTACGCCGCGCTGTTCACCGTCGTCCCCGCCCGCAGCCAGCCGGTGTCCGTGGTGGCCGGCAACGCGCTGGGTGCGGGGGCCCCGGCGGCGACCAGGGTCTGGGTCGCGTCCTCCTGACCCCTGGGGTCAGGAGGCGCCTCGGGCCTGGGCGATCTCGGAGATCTGGTGGGCCAGCTCGACGTCGAGCTGGGTGAGGCCGCCGGCCGAGTGCGTCGACAGGGCGAACCGCACGCGGCGCCAGCGGATGTCGATGTCCGGGTGGTGGTTCATCACCTCGGCGGCCACCGCGACCTCGTCCACGACGATGATCGCGGTCATGAAGTCGGGCGCCTCGACGGTGCGGGACAACAACTCCCCGTCGCTCGCCCAGCCGGGCAGGTCGGCGAGCTGACGGTCGATCTCCGCGGGCTCCAGCAGTCTGCTCATACGGCGAGCCTGGCAGAGTGGCGTCCCGTGGACGAGCCGCAGATCGTCGTGGGGGCCGCGATCTGGCGCAGCGGCCGACTGCTCGCGGCCCGGCGCAGCGCCCCGTCCGCGCTGGCCGGCGGCTGGGAGCTGCCGGGGGGCAAGGTCGACCCGGGGGAGTCGGACGAGCAGGCCCTGCTCCGCGAGATCCGCGAGGAGCTCGGCGTGGCGGTCGAGCTGACCGCTCGGGTCGGCGCGGACTGGCCGCTGGTCCCCGGGCTGGTGCTGCGGGTCTGGAACGCGCGGCTCACCGGTCCAGCCGCCGACCCGCTGCCGCTGCAGGACCACGACGAGCTGCGCTGGCTGGCGCCGGCCGAGCTGGACTCCGTGGACTGGCTGCCGGGCGACCGTGCCCCAGTGCGGGCCGCCGCTTCGACCTGTCAGGGTGCCGACGGCGTATAGACCGTCCTCACCCAGACAGACGCGGGGCGGTGAGCCACCACCATCAGCTCGATCTCGTCCAGCTCGGGTGGCCGGCGTCCCCAGCTCCCCGCCGTCCCGCCCCAGAGGTGGTCGACCGCGAGGCCGACCACGTCGAAGAGCAGAATCAGCTCGGTGGGCACGAACCCGCGTTCCCGCAACGGCGGTGCTGAGGGGTCAGGTGAGGTGATCTCGGTGCGCACCGCGAGCGCCAGCGGGTCGAAGTCCCCGGCGGCCACCGACTCCGGGGTGGCGCCACGGGCCAGCGCGTAGCCGTTCAGCACGGTGAACACGCAGCCGCCGCCCGGCTCGAGCGACGCGGCCACGCAGCGCAGCACCGCCAGCGGCTGGGCGAGCGGGTCGTCGGTGCTGCCCAGCAGGCCCATCGCGCCCTCGCACAGGCACACGACGGCGTCGAAGCGGCGGCCGAGGTCGAAGTCGGTGGCATCGGCCCGCACCCACTCCACGGCCACGCCGGCGGACGCCGCCCAGGTGCGGGCCTGCGCGAGCATCCCCTCGGAGAGGTCCAGGCCGGTGACGGTCAGGCCGCGGCTGGCCAGCTCGAGGGAGTGCCGACCGGTCCCGCAGCCGACGTCCAGGACGGTCTGGCCGGGCCGCAGCCCCAGCAGCTCGACCAGGAAGTCGACCTCGGCCGTCGTCGCCCGGGCGAACGGGTAGCTGTCGTAGCTCGGCGCCTCGACGTCGAAGAAGTCGGACCACCGCGACTGGGGCTGGTCGGTCATGGCACCAGCCTGCCGTGCGCGTGGTCCGGGTGTCCCGGTTTGACCGCGTACCCTGAATGGACCGCCCACCGACCGGAAACGAGCGTTCCCGCATGCCCACCCGCGAAGACCTGCGCAACCTGGCCATCGTGGCCCACGTCGACCACGGCAAGACCACGCTGGTCGACGCGATGCTGTGGCAGTCGGGGGCCTTCACCTCGCACCAGGCCGACGAGGGGTCGGTCCACGAGCGGGTCATGGACTCGATGGACCTCGAGCGCGAGAAGGGCATCACCATCCTCGCGAAGAACACCGCGGTCCGGCACGGCGGGGTGACAATCAACATCATCGACACCCCCGGCCACGCCGACTTCGGTGGCGAGGTGGAACGCGGCCTGGAGATGGTCGACGGCGTGCTGCTGCTCGTGGACGCCAGCGAGGGGCCGCTGCCGCAGACCCGGTTCGTGCTGCGCAAGGCACTGCAGAAGCGGCTGCCCGTCGTCCTCGTCGTCAACAAGGTGGACCGCCCGGACGCGCGTATCGGCGAGGTGGTGGACGAGACCTACGAGCTGTTCCTCGACCTGGACGCCGACGAGCGCCAGATCGACTTCCCCATCGTCTACGCCTCGGCCAAGGCCGGCCGGGCCTCGCTGAACCGGCCGGACGACGGCGGGATGCCGGACTCGACCGACCTCGAGCCGCTGTTCGCCACGATCCTGTCGACGATCCCGGCGCCGAGGTTCAGCGAGGGCGCCCCGCTGCAGGCGCACGTGACCAACCTGGACGCCTCCCCGTACCTGGGCCGGCTGGCCCTGTGCCGGGTGCACGAGGGCACCATCCGCAAGGGCCAGCAGGTCGCCTGGTGCCGCACCGACGGCAGTGTCGAGCGGGTCAAGGTCACCGAGCTGCTCGTCACACAGGCGCTCGATCGGGTGCCCGCCGATTCGGCCGGCCCCGGCGACATCATCGCCGTCGCCGGGATTCCCGAGATCACCATCGGGGAGACCCTCGCCGACCCCGAGGACCCGCGCCCGCTGCCGGTGATCACGGTCGACGAGCCGTCGATCTCGATGACCATCGGCATCAACACCGCGCCGCTGGCCGGGCAGAGCGGCAGCAAGCTGACCGCCCGTCTGGTCAAGAGCCGGCTGGACGCCGAGCTGGTCGGCAACGTGTCGATCCGGGTGCTGCCGACCGAGCGTCCGGACACCTGGGAGGTGCAGGGGCGCGGTGAGCTGCAGCTCGCCGTCCTGGTCGAGCTGATGCGCCGGGAGGGCTTCGAGCTCACGGTGGGCAAGCCGCAGGTCGTGACCCGGTTGGTCGACGGCAAGGTGCACGAGCCGGTGGAGCGGCTGACCGTCGACATCCCGGAGGACTACCTCGGCGTGGTCACCCAGCTGATGGCGCTGCGCAAGGGGCGCATGGAGCAGATGGTCAACCACGGCACCGGCTGGGTCCGGATGGAGTACCTGGTGCCGGCCCGAGGCCTGATCGGGTTCCGCACCGAGTTCCTCACCGAGACCCGGGGCACCGGCCTGCTGCACCACGTGTTCGAGAAGTACGAGCCGTGGCACGGGGAGCTGCGGACCCGGCCCACCGGCTCGCTGGTGGCCGACCGGCGGGGGCCCACGACGGGGTTCGCGCTGGCCAACCTGCAAGAGCGCGGCACCATGTTCGTCGGCCCCGGCACCGAGGTGTACGAGGGCATGATCGTCGGGGAGAACTCGCGGTCGGACGACATGGACGTCAACGCGACCAAGGAGAAGAAGCTCACCAATATGCGGCAGTCCTCCGGGGACATTCTGGTGCCGCTGATCCCGCACAAGCAGATGTCCATGGAGCAGGCACTGGAGTTCTGCCGCGAGGACGAGTGCGTCGAGGTCACCCCGGCGACCGTGCGGCTGCGCAAGGTGGTCCTCGACCAGACCTCCCGCGAGAAGACCCGCTCCCGCGCCAGGCGCTAGCACTTGTCAGGGTGAGGACGAGCTATGCGTCGTCCTCACCCTGACAGGTCGCAGGGAGGACAGGAGGAAGTCGCGCTGCAGGAGCAGCAGGTTCTCGGCGACGACCTCCTGCGGGGTCATGTGGGTGACCCCGGACAGCGGCAGCAACGTGTGCGGCCGCCCGGCCGCGAGCAGCGCCGACGACAGCCGCAGCGAGTGCGCGGCGACCACGTTGTCGTCGGCCAGCCCGTGGATGATCATCAGCGGCCGGCTCAGCCCCGCCGCGTCGTCGAGCAGCGAGCTGACGGCGTACGCCTGCGGCTGCTCCTGCGGCAGCCCGAGGTACCGCTCGGTGTAGGCCGTGTCGTACAGCGTCCAGTCGGTCACCGGGGCGCCGGCCACCGCGACGTGGAACACGTCCGGACGCCGCAGCACGGCCAGCGCCGACAGGAACCCGCCGAACGACCAGCCGCGGATCGCCACCCGGTCGAGGTCGAGCGCGCCGGGGTGCGCCGCCGCGACGGCTCGCAGCGCGGCCACCTGGTCCTCCAGCACCACGGTGGCGACGTCGAGCCGCACGGCCCGCTCCCAGGACGGGGCCCCCGGGGTGCCCCGCCCGTCGGCGACGACCACGCAGAACCCCTGGTCGGCCCACCACTGTGACTCCAGGAACGGGCGTTGCGAGGCCACCACCTGCGCGCCGTGCGGGCCGCCGTATGGGTTCATGAGCACGGGCAGCGGGCCGTCCGCGGCCGACCAGCCGGCCGGCCACAGCACGGCGGTCGGGATCTCTCGCTCACCGACCGGCAGCAGCTCCACCGTGGGCCGAAGCGGCGGCTGGACCGCGCGCGACGCGATCCGACCGACCTCGACCCCGTTGCGCGTGACGACGACCTCGGCGAGCGGCCCGTCCAGCGCCGTCCGTGCGACGACGAGCGTGCCCGACGCCCCGCGGGCCGAGTGCCAGCCTGGCCGGTCGGTGAGCCGCTCCCACCAGGTGCCGAACAGCCGGTAGGCGTGCTGCTCGCCCAGCCCCTCGGTCCCGAGCGCCAGCACGTCACCGGACACGTCGGCCACGGCCCGCACCTGGACGCCGGCCGGCGACACCGCGACGCCGTCCACGCACAGGGCGTACCGGTCGTCGACCACCTCGACGGTGAGCAGCCGGCCGTCCCACCAGGCCGGCGTGCCCGGCACGACGTCCACCCACGCCGGGTCGGCCACCTCGCGCAGCATGGCGGTCCGACCGGTGTCGGGGTCCAGCGACAGCACGGCGAACCGGTCCTGCCGCCGGGTCATCACCTGCAGCAGCGGGGCGCCGGACTCCGACCAGTGCACGGTCACCAGGTACGGGTACTGCTCGCGGTCCCAGGTGACCTCGGTGCGCGGCCCGCCGTCGAGCCGCAGCTGCCACAGCGTCACGTCGGCGTTGGCCGTGCCGGCGGCGGGGTAGTGGTGCGCGGCCGGCTCACGGTCGGGGTTGGCCGGGTCCCCGATGTGCCAAACCGGCACCGGGGACTCGTCGACCCGGGCCACCAGCAGCGCGTCGGACGCCGGTGACCACCAGAACCCGCGGTAGCGACCGAGCTCCTCCGAGGCCGCAAACTCGGCCAGCCCGAAGGCCACCAGGTCGCCGCCCGGCTCGGCCAGCGCGCGGCCCCCGTCGCCGTCGGCCCCGACCACGTGCAGGGCGCCGCCGGCCGCGTAGGCCACCCACGCGCCGTCCGGCGACGGCCGCGGGTCGATCACCGCGCCGGACGCCGGCAGCTCCCGCGCGCCGCCGTCCACCAGGTCGGCGAGGAACAGCCGCGACGACAGGGCGAACGCGGCGACCCGGGCCTCCCGGTCGGTCGCGTAGCCGGTGATGCCCGCGCCGCCCTCGCGCAGCCGCTCGCGGCGGGCCCGCTCGGCCGCCGACAGCTCCTCGCCGGTCCCCGGCTCGAGCAGCTCCAGCGGGTCGGCGACCAGGCGCTCCTGGCCGGCGTCCACGTCGAAGCACCACAGGGCGCCGGCCCGGTCGGTGCCGGACGCCGTCCGCAGGAAGACCACCCGGGCGCCGTCCGGCGGCACGGTGAACGCCTTCGGCGCGCCCAGGGTGAAGCGCTGGGTACGGGCGAACAGGCGAGGGAAGGAGACAGTCTCGGGCATGGCAGGCATCATCCACGACGCCGTCCGATGCACGACAATGACCGCCATGAGCGACCGACGGATGCTGCTGGTGCACGCCCACCCCGACGACGAGTGCATCGGCACCGGCGTGACCATGGCCCGCTACGCCGCCGAGGGCGCCCAGGTGACCCTGCTCACCTGCACCCGGGGCGAGGAGGGCGAGGTGCTGGTGCCCGAGATCGCCCACCTGGCCGCCGGGCACACCGACGAGCTCGGCCCGCACCGGGTCCAGGAGCTCGCGACCGCCATGGAGATCCTCGGCGTGAGCGACCACCGGTTCCTCGGCGGCGAGGGCCGCTGGCGGGACTCCGGGATGATGGGCGAGCCGACCAACGACCGGGCGGACTGCTTCTGGCGGGCCGACCTGCTCGAGGCGGCGTCCGAGGTCGTCGCCGTGGTCCGCGAGACCCGGCCGCAGGTGCTGGTCACCTACGACACCTTCGGCGGCTACGGGCACCCGGACCACATCCAGGCCCACCGGGTCGCCATGTACGGCGCGCAGCTCGCCGCGGTCACCGGTTTCCGGCCCGACCTGGGCCCGGCCTGGGACATCCCCAAGGTCTACTGGACGGCGCTGCCCCGGTCCGCCGTCCAGCAGGGCATCGACGCGCTGCTGGCGTCCGGTGCCAGCAACTTCTTCGGTGTCGAGTCGGCCGACGACCTGCCGATGGCGGTGGACGACGCCCTGGTGACTACAACGCTGGACGGTCGAGCCTTCGAGCCGACCAAGATGGCCGCGCTGCGGGCGCACGCCAGCCAGGTGGAGGTGGACGGCGTCTTCTTCTCGATCGCCGCCCAGATCGGGCCGGAGGCCATGGGCGTGGAGTACTTCCGGCTGGTCAAGGGCACCGCGGGGCCCGACCCGTCCAGCGCGGACCGCCGGGAGAGCGACCTGTTCGCCGGGCTGTGAAGCCGGGCGGTGAACGAGTCCCGACTGGGCCGAACGTCCACACCTGATAGCCCAACCGGGTGAACTCGGCGAGCGGCGTCTCGCGGCGGCACGACACTGACGGTGAGGTGTCCACACGGTCCCCCCATCCCCCAGGAGGCGTACGTGTCGGTCCAGGAAGACCCCGCCCTGCTCGTCCATCGTGACGGCACGGACGTGGGTGCCAGCCGGGAGCGGTTGCGGCGGCGGAGGCTGCGCACGCTCACGGTGATCCTGGGGGTGCCGGCGGGCTTCCTGTGGCTGCGGATCCTGCGCAACGACCCGTTCAACGTGTTCGCGCTGCCGCACATCGACTCGATCATGGCCATGCAGCTGCTCATCGTGGTGGCCATCATCGGCTCGGTCCTGATCATGTTCGTCGGCGGCGGCCGCTCCCCGCACGTGCTGTACCGGCCCGAGCAGATCGACGTCCGGCTCGACGACATCAAGGGCATCGACGGCGTCAAGGAGGAGGTCGTCCGCTCGCTGAACCTGTTCCTGGCGCACCGGAAGTTCGCCGACTCGATGGGCGGCACCCCGCGTCGCGGGCTGCTGTTCGAAGGGGCCCCGGGAACCGGCAAGACCTACCTGGCCAAGGCCATGGCCCGCGAGGCCGGGGTGCCGTTCCTGTTCGTCTCCGCGACGTCCTTCCAGTCCATGTACTACGGCGCCACCGCACGCAAGATCCGCTCCTACTTCAAGGCGCTGCGCAAGGCGGCCCGGGCGGAGGGCGGCGCGATCGGGTTCATCGAGGAGATCGACGCCATCGCCGTCGCTCGTGGTGGCCTGTCGGCGACCACGCTGCCGGAGGGGCTGCGCGCCACCGGCCTGCCGGTCGGCTGCGGCGGCCTCATCGGGCTGCCGGCGCAGTACGCCGCGGGGACGCCGGCCACGGTCCTGAACCGCAGCATGGTGTCCGAGGGCGTCGGCGGCGTCGTCAACGAGCTGCTCGTCCAGATGCAGTCCTTCGACGAGCCCACCGGGTGGCAGAAGCTCCAGGCCAAGGTCACCGACTGGGCCAACCTCTACCTGCCGGAGAACCGGCAGCTGCAGCGACCGACCCCGCCGGCCACCACGGTTCTGCTCATCGCGGCCACCAACCGGGCGGACAACCTGGACCCGGCGCTGCTCCGGCCGGGCCGCTTCGACCGCCGGCTCACCTTCGAGTCACCGACCAAGACGGGACGGCGGGAGCTGATCGACTACTTCCTGGCCCGCAAGTCGCACGAGCCCGAGCTGGACGACGACGAGCACCGCGACGCGATCGCCTCGGCGACCCAGGGCTACACCCCGGTGATGATCGAGCACCTCTTCGACGAGGCCCTGGTCAACGCCGTCCGCCGGGACGCCCCGGCCATGAACCGGGCCGACGTGGAGAGGGCACGGCTGGTGGAGGAGATCGGGCTGGGCCAGCCGGTCGGCTACACCGTGCACGAGAAGCGGCTGATCGCCACCCACGAGGCGGGACACGCCACCATGGCCTGGCTGGTCGCCCCCCAGCGGCGGCTCGAGGTGCTCACCATCATCAAGCGGCGGGACGCCCTGGGCCTGCTGGCCCACGGGGACGCCGAGGACGTCTTCACCCAGTCCCGGCGGGAGATGCTGGCACTGATCCAGATCGCGTTCGGCGGCCAGTGCGCCGAGGAGATCTTCTTCGGCGACGTCTCGACCGGCCCGGGTGGTGACCTGCTCTACGCCACGAACGTGGCCGCGCAGATGGTGGGCGCCGTGGGCATGACCGACACGCTCATCTCCTACGGGGCGATCCAGAACTCCGGCTTCTCCGACACCAACATCGTCGGCCGGGTGCTCGGGGACGAGAACGGCCGACGCCGGGTCGAGGACCTGCTGCAGCAGCAGAAAGTGACCGCCAAGGGGCTCCTGGAGAACAACCGGCACCTCGTCGAGGCGCTGCGCGACGCCCTGCTCGAGCGGCACGAGCTGATCGGTCGGCAGATCACCGACATCCTCGAAGCCGCCCAGGCGGCCGGTCCGCGCCGTCCGGTGGTCGAGCCGGTCGAGCCGGTCACCATCGACCTGCGCTCCCCGACCGCGCCGTTGCCGGCGGACGGGCTGCGGTAGCAGCCCTGGAGCCCGCAACGGGCGCTGAGAAGGGGGCTTCAGGGGCGGGGCAGGCTGGTCGATGACCGGCAGGTGAGCGAGTCGGTGGTCGTCCGGATCGGCGCGGGGCGATACGCCGTGGGCCTGTCCGGCATCGCCGAGGTGGTCACCGCACCGCAGACGACGCGGGTGCCCGGGCTGCCGCGCTGGCTCACGGGGGTGGCCAACTGGCGCGGCCGGGTGCTGCCCGTGCTCGACCTGCGGCCGCTGCTCGGGGAGGAGCAGAACCCGCTCCCGAGCAGTTCCCGGCTGGTTATCCTCTCCGCCGACCAGTTCGAGGCGGGCTTGCTCGTCGACTCGGTGCTGGGGCTGCTCAGCCCGATCGAGGGAAGCCCGCAGCCGGTCCCCGCCACGGCCACCGCCGACGTCGCCGCCCTCGTGGTCGGCGTGGTGGACGACGGCCAGGGACCGGTCTCGCTGCTGGGTGAGCGCGAGGTCCTGCAGCTGCGCTCCCGGCTCGCGCCCGACCTGCGCGCCGGCTGACCCCGTTCACGCGAACGGCCTACAGGACGACCGCTCACCGCCCGATGCACAGCACGTGGCTGTCGTGTCGATGTCAGCCCGTCGAGGGAGGGTGCTCGTGGACGTGTCCAGGCGGCTCGCCACTGTGGCGGGCACGGCCATGTGGGGCGGGCTCGCGGTCGGGATCCTCGGTGCCTTCCTCACCGAGCACTTCCGCAACGAGGCCGCCGTGCACTGGTGGGCGGTCGGGGCCTGGACGGGGTTCGGAGCGCTGCTCGCCGTCGTGACCACCTGGCTGTCGGTGACCGGCGCGCGCGCCGGCGCGGACATCGCCACCGTCACGCGCGTCGCCCGGATCGTCATGCTGGGCGAGCTGGTGTTCATCACCGGGCTGGCCACGGTGAGCGGTGGCCTGCTCGGCGTCGGGTCGGTGCTGCTGGCCGTTGTCGTGCTCTTCGCCCCGCTCGTCCTCGGCCGGACCGAGACGTCCCTGTTCGCGCTGCTGATGGCGGCCAGCGTGGCCGTCACCGGGCTGTTGTCGCACACCTGGGTGCCGGCGGCGCTGCCGCTCGGTCTGGTCGCGCTGGTCGCGCTGCCCGGCATGATGATCATCGATGCCCAGCTGGCCGTCTCGATGCTCCAGCAGGAGCGCCTGGCGCAGGGCGAGCGGGACGCCCTCGAGGGGCAGGTCAGCGAGCTGTCGCAGGCCCTCGCCGCGGCGGCCGGCGGGGACCTGTCGGTCTCCGCGCCCATCGCGCTGCGGCCAGCGGAGGAGGCCCACGGCGCGATCGGCCTGCTCGCCCAGTCGTTCAACAACACGCTGGTGAACCTGCGCCAGCTGGTCGAGCAGATCCGCGGCGGCGGGGACCAGATCTCGGCCAGCGCGGTCGAGCTGCTGGCCACCGCGGAGGAGCACGCGGCCAGCGCGACCCAGCAGTCCTCGGCCGTGGCCGAGACCAGCTCGACCATCGAGGAGCTGGCGGCGACCGCCGCCCAGATCGCCGACACCGCCGAGGCAGTGGCCCGGTACGCCGGCGAGACGCTGCGGTACGCCGAGGACGGCCGGACGGCGGTCTCGGCCTCGGTGGCCGCCATGGACCGGATCGCCGATCGGGTCGACTCCATCGCCACCCGGGCGCTGTCGCTGGGTGAGAAGAGCCAGGAGATCGGCCGGATCCTCGAGGTCATCGACGACCTGGCCGACCAGACCAACCTGCTCGCGCTGAACGCCGCCATCGAGGCGGCCAGGGCAGGGGAGCACGGCCGCGGCTTCGCCGTGGTGGCCGCCGAGATCCGCAAGCTGGCCGAGCGCTCGCAGGAGTCGGCCGGCCGGATCCAGGCGATCGTCACCCAGATCCAGGCCGAGACCAGCGCCACCATCCTGGCCAGCGAGGACGGCAGCAAGGAGGTCCACAACGGCGCCGACCTGGCCAGGGACGTGGTCGAGGCGCTCGAGCGGATCGCCGGGATGGTGGACGAGACGACGACGGCGGCCAAGGAGATCTCGATCGCCACCCAGCAGCAGCGCTCGGCGTCCGAGCAAGTGGTCTCGGCGATGACCCAGGTGGCCGACGTCTCCCAGCAGTACGCCGTCGGGTCCAAGCAGTCCGCCGCCGCGGCCGCCCAGCTGAACGTGCTGGCCGCCGAGCTGCGGGCCTCGATCGCCCAGTTCCGCGTCTCGTGACCCCGGACCCCGGGAGCCGGTCGTGAGCGCTTGGACCGACGACCCCGAGCTGCTGGCCATCTTCCGGGCCGAGGTGGACGAGAAGCTGGCCACCCTGCGGGACGGCCTGCTGCGCCTCGAGGGGCACTCGGCGCCACGGCAGCTGGTGGCGTCGCTGAGCCGCGAGGCCCACACGGTCAAGGGCTCGGCGCGGGCCCTGTCGCTGGAGCCGGTGGTGCTCCTGGCGCACCGCTCCGAGGACCTGCTCGGTGAGCTGCGGGACGGCCGGCAGGAGATCCGCAGAGACCTCGTCGACCTGCTGCTCGCCGCCCTCGACGGGATCTCCGGGGCCATGCCCGGTGCGGCCCGGCCGGTCACCGCGGCGGAGCTCGACCAGCTGTCCGCCGCCTTCGATGCGGCGCTCAACGGGGTGAACCCGGTCGACGTGCCGCGGCCGGCGTCCGGGCCGGCCGCCCCGCCGTCGCCGGCCGCGGACCCGGCCGAGCCGGCGGTCCCCACCGGGTCGGCGACCGTCCGGGTCCCCACCCGGCGGGTGCACGACCTGCTGGACCTGGTGGGGGAGGCCGAGCTCGAGGCGCGGCGGG
>DATCDE010000272.1 GCA_036510875.1 Actinomycetes bacterium | reverse complement strand
CGCCGTCGATGGAGACACGGACACCGAGGTTGAACCAGTCCCTGTCGTCGGTGGACTCGGTTGCCGACAGATGGACGAGCGGGGCCGCATCGGTGTAGCGATAGTCCGGGGCCGTGCCCTCGACCTCCACCAGGACGTCATCGTTCTCACGCAACCGAGGCAGCAGCTCCTCGGTGAAGTAGGCCGCGTCTATGCCACCCAGCGCGATGTCGGGGACGAGCGGGTGCTGGTCGGCCACCGTAGTGCGCAGCTGTGGCAGCCGGTCGTCGGGCAGCTCGAGTCGTTTCAGGAGCCGATGTTCGGCCAGGACGTCACGGACGGTGACCGCGCCGGTCGGGCCGCGAAGGGGCAGCCGTTCGATCGTGTCGCCGATGGCGTAGGCGAACGCCCAACGGAGGCCGGTCTGCTGGTCCGGCCCGTAGGTCACCGTGAGAGCCAGCCGCGGGGGCGCGATCTCGGGCAGGGTGACGGTCGCATCAGAGGAGACCACGTCGATGGCCTGCCGCAACGCGGGATAGTAGCCGCTGAGAAACCGGCCGAGATCTCCCGCAGGTATGACGAGCGGCTGCCCCTCGCGAAGGAGGCGGGCGGCCGACTCGCTCGGCGGTCTGTCCACACGGGCAAGGAGCAGCCCTGGTGCCGGACCGGAACGCGAGTCCCCAGGAGGTGAGCCACCGCCATCCCCCTGTATGTATAGTCCGTGGATCGGGGTGCCCAGGAAGCCAACCGACGTAGCGGCCACGGTCATGCCGTCCACTTCGACGACGCCTGTCAGCGTGGCAGCCCCACCCTCGTCGTCGCGGCGCAGGTCGAGCAGAACCCGAGCGGGTTCTGCTGCCAGCGTGATCGGTCCGGCTGAGGCCTTGGCGGGCACCAGCGCGACACCCGCCTCGAGCACCCGCTCGAGCAGCCGCCATACGGAAGGGCCGAACTCGTCGAGGTGAACCGGCTGGTCGCCATAGGAGTAGTAGTAGTTGTTGGCACCCGATTGGTAGGCGGCGTACAGCTCGCGCAGCACTTCGCGATGGGCCGGGACCTCCGTCCGGGCGTAGTGGTGCTGGAGGTCTCTCCAGGAAACCCCGGTGCGCACCCACGTGTCTCGACGTCCACGCATGACCGGGCGTAGGCGGATCCGCGGCACGGCTGGGAGGGTCGCGGCGCCCCCGTAGCCGACCGGTCTTGGTTGAGGGCGCGGCACGACCTCGAGTTGAAGAGCAAGCGGGACTCCCGCATCGTCCTTGCCGGCTGAGGACGTCCTCACGACGTCGGCGATGGCCCGCTCCCACGACGGCACGACAGCGCGTGTGGCGACGCTCGCCGTGACGGTGCTCTCGCGAGCGGCCAGCAGGACCGCGGCAACGTGCTTGCAGTTGATGACCATCGGGCAGGTGCAGCGTCCCGCCCAGGCCACGACCTCACCGGCGTGACGTCCAGCCGTCACGATGGTCTGGTAGGCGCCTTGGCGGTTCCCGCTCACCGTCGCGAAAAGCGTCCTGGGGTCGGGGTTGACCTGGAGCTGCGACACGCGGCCCTCACGGACGTACGTGGCCCCGCGACGGTATGTCTCCGCGCCGACGGTACGACGGATCGCCTGGTCGCTCAGCCAGCTGGTCCACTCGTGGTTCATGTCGTCGACCGTAGAGCGCGCCACCGACACGTCATCGCAGGACTGAGCCGCAGCCGTGTGCCCGTAGCGGTCGAGGAGCTCAGGTGTGTCCAGATATAGCTTCACGCGCTACCCGTTGACACCTGAGTCGACTCCACCAGACCTCCACCCTGCCCAGACATTCGCATTAGTATCACGACCGCCTCCAATCGCGGCAAGAGAAACTCGCCGATCACAGGAGTCCGTCTCAAGGTCGTCACCAGCTGACTGCACCCACGCCACTGAGAGCCCACGCCTTGGACCCGGCCACAGGGATCACTGGCGGGCGCGGTTCATGAACTCATCGAACAACGGGACTGTAAACGCGGTGTCGCCGTGCCCCGGGCTGTAGATCATCCCCTTGGCTATCAAAGCGCCGCGGCGCGGGGCAACGGATTCGACTCTGACCCCCAATTGCGCGGCGATGTCGCCGCTGCGATGAGACCCAGGACCGAGCCCGGCCATGGCCCAGAGGTACTCCTTCTCCTTGGGGGTGAGGCGGTCGAAGCGCATACGGAAGAAGTTTCGGTCCAGATGTTCCGTGATCTTCGGTTTCGCCCTGCGAGCATCCTCCGCGGTGATGGGCGACGACTCGGCGGTGTTCCATAGCTGGCTACCCCCCTCCTGGAGGAAGTAGGGGTACCCATGCG
>DATCDE010000271.1 GCA_036510875.1 Actinomycetes bacterium | reverse complement strand
ACACCGACGTTTCAAGATCTGCACCCACCCTGCACCCACCAAAGATCAAAAAGGGAGTCCGCGAGGGCTCGAAAACGGCATCGTCGCAGGTCAGCGCGGTGGGCCGCCTGGGGATCGAACCCAGAACCCGCGGATTAAAAGTCCGCTGCTCTGCCAGTTGAGCTAACGGCCCGGGAGGCTCCCTCTTCAGCCCAGGGAACCCGTCAGAGTATGCATCAGAGTATCCGCGCCCGCTTTGGCATAGTCCGTCTCGATCACCGGCTCCTCAACGCAATCCACGACCGCGATCGGGCCCAACCGAGCCGTTCCGGTCAGCCACCCCGGGGGCGAGGCGCAGCACGGTGAACTCCGATACCGGGCCGTCCCCGGCAATCGACGATCTCAGATCGAGTGCCTCAGTAGCCTCCTCAAGATCCAAAGTGAGAGGCCGATCAGGTCGTTGGCTCAGGAGGGCGGAGGCGGCAGACGGCTGGACCGGCGGCCATGGGGGCGCGTGCCTCTCAGAGTCGGTCCTCGCCGCTCGGCGAGCGGGCCATGCCGCTCACCTCATACCTTGCTTGTTTTCCCGGAGGCAACTTGTTGCCCGCTGACAGGATGTCCCCCGGTCCGTCGTCGACCGCAGCGAACAACCCTGGGGGGGACGTCATGAGCCGAGGCACGCGGCAGGAGCCTGACTTGGTCCCAGCGCCTCGACTTCGGATGGCCGCCCCACCCGACGGCCAGCACAAACACCAGCCCGGTCCGAGTCCGGACGACCCGAAGGGGGAAGAGTGACTGACTCGAGTGGTCGCCACCAGGAAGACGTCCCGTTCGTCGAGCGGTCGCGTCCCCAAGTGGGTGATGGACGAAGCAGCCGGACGCACCGTCGAACCGGTCCTGTTCCGCGCGTCACCCGCCCCCCGAGTCTCGCGGACCTCTCGAGCCGCAAAGTAGGGCAAGGGAATCGCCATAGTCGGCGTGTTCGCAATCGCCGTCGCGCTAGCTGCGCAGTTCGGCGTCGGGCCGACGGTCCCGTGGGCGGCTCAGGCGGGCGCTGCCCCGGCACCCGCAGACGCGCTACCGCCCGGGCACGAGGAGTCCCCCAAGCGACTCGACCCGGCGCCAACCCCGCCGGCCCCTGGACCGACCACCACGCACTAACGATTCGAGGACAAGCAGGCCAACGGCGTCACCCCGGTCACCTGGTCACCGTGCCGCCCCATCCACTACGTCGTCCGAGAGGCGAACGCCCCGGCCAACGGAGACCAGATGCTCGCTGAGTCGCTCGCGCGCCTATCCGCGGCCACCGGACTGAAGTTCGTCAACGACGGCACCACAGCCGAGGCACCCAGCAGCACCGACCGATCCGACCACCAGCCCAAGACCTACGGCAACCGGTGGGCCCCCGGGCTCGTGGCCTGGGCCACCCCCGCCGAAGTCCCCGACTTCGGCATCGACGTCGCCGGCGAGGCAGGCCCCATCCGCGTCGAGGCGCCCAACGGAGACTTCGTGCACGTCACCGGCATCGTCTACCTCGACCCGGTCAAGATCGGCCAGGTGTCCTCGGCCTACGGCGGGGGAGTCGGCAGGTCCGTCATCCTCCACGAACTCGGCCATCTCGTCGGCCTCGCCCACGTGAACGACCCCAACCAGATCATGTGGCCCAGCGGAAACAACGCTCACCTCACTGCGTACCAGGGCGGCGACCTCACCGGGCTCGCACTACTCGGAAACGGCCCCTGCCAGCCCGATGCGTGATCGGCCAGAGTCAGGCCAACTCGCCTGGAGGTGACTGCACGCTCAGGGCAGGGCTGGCTCACGATGCTGCTGGCCACGCTGCTCCCCCTGACCGCCTGGGGAAGATCGCCCAGGCAGTCCTCCGGGAGCAGGCCACTAACCCCTTTGATTCGTTCGTGACAACTAGCTAGTCGCAGTCGATCGATCCACACCAACTGTTCGGCCGAGTTTGCGCAGTCACTAGGCGATGCCGACCGCCAGACGCGATCACGTCGCCGGGAGGGGAGTGACAGGGGTGGGACCGCTTCGCGTTCGTTGGCTGGCCGACTCGCTGCCGGCCGAGCTCGTCCACGCGCTTGCCGACGAGCAGGTGAAGCTCGTCCCCGAGGACGCGGTTGCCGACGTCGTCGTCCTGGACGCCCACGCCTGGCCGCACCGCGCCCACAAGGCCGGCGGTGGCATGCCGCTGCTGCTCCTGCTGGAGACCGAGTCGCTGGCCAACGTGCCTCGACTGCTGTCCGCCGTGCCGCCCGGCGCGGCGGTGGAGCCGGCCGGGCTGCACCCGCGCCTGCTCGCCCGCCGGCTGGGCGAACGGTGGCGGCCGGCTCGTCACCTTCGACGAGTACGAGCTCAGCGCCGGTGACCATGGGGTGGAGCAGCAGGCGTTCGAGGACCTCGTCCGGGTGCTCTCCCGTCGCACGTTCGACGCGATCATCTCGCAGGGCGTTCGGGTGATCTCCGGCATCCGGGACGAGGCGGACCGCGACGGGCTGACCGGGCTGCCGAACCGGCGGACCCTGGACCGTCGGCTCGAGCGGGAGGTCTGGCTGGCCCGGGAGACCGGACGCCCGCTGTCGGTCGCGTTCGTCGACGTCGACGACTTCCGCTCGGTCAACAAACGGTTCAACTGGCAGATGGGGACGCCGTCCTGCGCCACGTCGCGCGGGGGTTCGAGCGCGCCATCGGCGGCGCCGGCTGGGTCGGGCGCTACGGCGGCGAGGAGTTCTGCGTGGTGCTGCGCGGCTACCAGCTGGCACCGGCCTGGGACGTCCTGGAAAGGTGCCGGGGCGCGGCCGCGGTCGACGACTTCGCCCTGAGCGACCGCCGGAGCCTGCCCATCACGGTGAGCGTCGGGGTGGCCGAGCTGCAAGACAGCGAGGACATCCGGTCGACTATCGAGCGGGTCCAGGCCTGGACAAAGATCGCCAAGCATGAGGGGAAGGACCGGGTCCGCCCACTGCCGGCGGAGATCGGGGCAGGCACTCCGGCGAGCGAGGCGACCGGTACCGGTCCAGCCGCACCGCCGCGGCCGCACGACTGAGCCGGCTCCCCTCGCCCGGCTGACCCAGTCCCGTGGGCCCGGCGTTGACGTGCCCCTACGGCGTCAGGACGTCGGCGAAGACCCGCAAGAAGTTGCCGCCTACCACCTTGGTCAGCGCCTCCTCGCTCATGCCGCGCCGCAGCAGACCGCCGACCACCAGCGGCATCTTCGCGTAGGTCTCGAACACCGGCTTGTGGTTGGCGTCCATGTCGGTGCCGATGCACACGTGGTCCTCGCCCAGCAGGTCGACCAGGGCGACGATGCGCTCCACGAAGTCCTCCAGGGTGCCCAACCGGATGCCTGCCGGCCAGGCCCCGACCGCCCCGCCGGCCCCGGCCACCGAGCGGGCCAGCCCCTCGGAGACGAAACGGGGATTGTCCAAGCCGCCCTCGGCGACGTCCGTGTGAGTGATCAGCAGCGGCTTGGTCGACACCTCGAGCGCGTCGTACGCCGTCCGCTCCGAGGAGTGCGACACGTCGACGACCAGCCCGACCCGGTTCATCTCCTGGACGACGTCCCGCCCGAACGGCGTGAGCCCACCGTGCACCGGTGGGGCGGTCATGACGTCACCGATCACGCCACCGCGGAAGTAGTGCACCAGGGTCAGCACCCGGACCCCGTCGGCGAAGCACTGCTCGACCCGCCCCAAGTCGTCCTGAAGGAAGTCCGCCCCCTCGACGCCGAGGATCGCCCCAACCTGGCCGGCCGCCCGGGCCGCGGCCACGTCGTCCGGAGCCCGCACCCAGGCGACGTCCCCGCTCGCGACCAGTGCTCGGAGGTTCGCCAGCTGCGTGCGGTAGTAGGCCCACGCCTCACCCGGATCGAAGTCGCGCACCGGGGTGAGCGTCCCGCCACGGGCGTCGAGGGTCGGGAAGTCGGACACCGCCGAGAAGCAGGCAGCGGCCACGTGGCCCCGCTGCAGGTCGGCGATCGCCCGGTTCTCGAACGAGCCGCGCGACGCGTACAGCCGCAGCTTCCAGGTGAGGTGCTCGGCACCGCGCACGAAGCTGCGCCCGGGATGGGCATGCGTGTCGATCGCCGGGTGCGCATCCAGAAAGGCGACCGCGCGGTCGAGCTCGTCCTCGCTCAGCTCGAACCCGACGGCAGCGCGCGGGGTTCCGAGCTGCCGGGCAGCCCACCACGCCACCACGCCGACCCCGGCAGCTGCTCCCGAAGCCACACCGCCGACCACCGCTCGCCTCGAGGCCACGCCACCCTCCTCCGACCCGCAGGTCGAGTCTGTCACGACCGATCCTTGACGGATGGCAGTTCGCGATATATCGTGAGCTTACGGATCAGAGAGTGACCCAGACAAGAATCGGAGAGATCCATGAGCTACAGCTCAGCACTTCCCCCGGGGGGCTTCCCCCAGTTCAGACCCTTCTGGATGGCCCAGATGGACGGCCCGGCCGAGGGCGCCCAGCGCCGTCGACGCGGGCACCGGCACGGTCCCGGCCCGTGGGCCGGCGGCCCCGGCGGCTGGCTCGGCGGGCCTCCTTGGGGCGGCGGTCCTGGTGGACGCCGTCCCCGACCGCGGCGTGGCGACGTCCGAACCGCGATCATCACCCTGCTCGGTGAGCAGCCCATGCACGGCTACCAGATCATCACCGAGCTGACCGAGCGCAGCGGCGGCGTGTGGCGGCCCAGCCCCGGCTCGGTCTACCCCACCCTGCAGCAGCTGGAGGACGAGGGCCTGGTCCGCGCCGACGAGGCCGATGGCCGGCGTGTCTTCCAACTCACCGACGACGGACGGGCCGCGGCCGAGCGGCTGGTGGCCACCGGCCAGCAGGCGCCGTGGCAGGCCATGGCGGACGACGCCGATGCGGGCGTCACCCGGCTGCACGAGAGCGCACGGCAGGTCGCGGCGGCCCTGATGCAGGTCGTCTCCGCTGGCAGCGACGCCCAGATCACCCGCGCCGAGGAGCTGGTGACCCAGCTGCGCCGCGACCTCTACCGGCTGCTCGCCGAGGACGACGACGCGACGAGCTGACGCCCACAGAGGCGGCGGGGACTCAGCCGTTGAGTACCCGCAGCGGGGCCCCGCCGGCGAAGGCGACGATGTCCTCGACGACGTCGCCGTACCACCGCCGGTACGACTCCCAGGTGACGTACCCGACGTGCGGGGTGAGCAGTGCGCGAGGCTCGCTCCGCAACGGGTGATCGGCGGGCAGCGGTTCCGCTGCGTGGACATCCAGCGCAACGCCGGCGATCCAGCCCTCGGCGCACGCTCGCCGCGGAGCCGGCTCGTCGCACAGCGGGCCCCGGCTGGTGTTGACCAGCCAGGCGTCCGGGCGCATCGCGGCCAGCTCGGGCTCCCCGACGACACCGCGGGTCTGGTCGGAGAGCACCAGGTGCAACGACACGACGTGGGAACGCCGGAGCAGCTCGTCCTTGTCGACGTACCGCCCCCCGCGCGTGGCGGCGCGCTTCGGCGTCAGGTGCGGGCTCCAGGCCAGCACCTCCATGCCGAAGGCAGCGGCGATGCGGGCCATCCGTCCGCCGGTGTGCCCGAGGCCGACCAGCCCGAGGGTGCGCCCCTCGAGCTCGGAGCCCACCGTCGGCTGCCACTCGCCGGCGGCCATCGAGCCGACTCGGCCGGGCAGGTCGCGCACCGTGGCCAGGATCAGCGCCCAGGCCAGCTCGACCACCGGCGACCCGCCGCCCGTCGTCCCCGACACGACGATCCCCAGCTCGGAGCAGGCCGCCTTGTCGATCGCGGCGTTACGCGCCCCGGTGGTCACCAGCAGCCGCACGGCCGGCAGCCGGGCCAGCAGGCTACGCGGGAACGCCGTGCGCTCCCGCATGGCGACGATGACGTCGAACGGCTGCAGGAGCTCGACCAGCTCGTCCTCGTCGTCGACGTGCCGGTTGACGACGGCGAGGTCACCGAGGGCCGTCACGGGGGTCCAATCGGCGGCCGCCAACGCAGCCCGCTCGAGGTCGTCCAGGACCCAGATGCGCACGCACGCCAGGATCGCAGACGATCACCTACCCGTGTCAGGGCCAGCGCACCTCGACCGATCGCCCGGTGAACCGGGCGTAGGGCTGCAGCGCGGCCTCGACCCGCTTCCGGTCGGTCGCCCGCAGGGACACCAGCGGCCGGGCCTCGACCACCGTACGACTCTTGGTGGTCGACCGCTTCCAGGTGCCGGCAACCCGCCCGTCACGCACCAGGGTCGCCTGGAAGACCCCGTTCCCGCCCGGGATGATCGCCTGCTTGTGCTCCTCGGCGAGCATGAGCGAACGGTCCTTGAACCCGAGCAGGTACTCGTCGAACCCGGGCAGCGCGTGCCACCCGCTCGCGCCGTCCGAGTCCGGCCGGACGGCGTGCTCGTCGAGCTGGACCGGATCGAGGAACACCTCCTTGCCGTCGACCGTCGCACGGGCCAGCCGGTCGCCGGCCACGGCGATCCCGCGCCTCGTGTCCGTCATGGTCAGCCCGGTCCAGCCCGCGAAGTCCTGCCGGGTGGTCGGCCCGTGGCTGCGGAAGTAGCGGACGGCGATGGTGGCAAGCGCCTCGTCACGGTCCAGCCGGACCGGGTCGGGCACCCACTCGTCGAGCAGCACGAAGGTCTGCTCGGTGCCCACGTTCGGCGCGATGCAGGTCACCCCCCGCTGGCTGGCGTACCAGAGCAGGTGGTAGCCGAGCTGCCCCGCACCGGGGATGCCGGCCCGTTCCAGCCTGGCCACGCACTCGGCCCGGGTGAGCCGCCCACCCCCGGCGAGCGCCGCCCCCAAGACGTCGACAGCGCGGTCCGCCACCGCCTCGTCCAGCCCGAGGAAGGCTCGCCGGGCAGCCGCGCCCGCGAGGGCCCGCTGCCCCATCAGCTCAAGCATCCAGTGCGCGTCCCGCGGGGGGACCAGGTGGACCGTGCCGCGCATCGGCCAGGTGCGCAGCGCCTCGCGGTCCTCCAGGGCCGCCTGGACGTCGGCCGCGGCGAGGTGCGGCAGCCGCGCCCCCAGCGACCACAGACCGCTGCTGAGGTCCTGCGCCTGCAGGGCGCCGAACCAGGTCACCACCCCCGCGACGTCCGCCGGCCGCTCGACCGCCGCAGGCCGTTCGCCCAGCAGCAGGCTGGCCATGCGCAGGGCCAGCGCGTGCTGCGGGGTCAGATCCATCGCGGCCCTCCTCGCCGGCACCGTAGCGGCCGGGCCCGACAGCGCGCGCGATGAACCGGAGCCGGGCTCCGCTCGTTTGACGGGAACGAGACGTTCTTCGGAGGCCACCATGCCGAGACCCCATCGACCAGCCCTGCTCGTCACCGTTCTCGCGGCCACGGCGCTGCTCGTCACCGCCTGCGGCTCCTCGTCGACGACACCGGTCGCCAACAGCGGCTCGACCGGCGGGGGCACCGGCGCCGGGCTGTCCACCACCAGCACATCCCTGGGCACGATCGTGGTGGACGCCAAAGGCATGACCGTCTACCTCTTCGCCATCGACAGTCCCGGACACTCGGCCTGTACGGGCGCCTGCCTGCAGTACTGGCCGCTGGTCCCCACCCCGGCCACCCTGCCCACCAGCCTGCCCGGGATCACCGGCACGGTCGGGGTGCTCGACCGCCCGGACGGCGCGAAGCAGCTGACCCTCAACGGCTGGCCGCTGTACACCTACGCCGGGGACACCGCGCCTGGCATGACCGCCGGGGAGGGGCTCAACCTCTCGGGCGGCCTGTGGTGGGCGGTGTCGCCGTCCGGCAGCGCGGTGAAGTCCACCGGCCCCGGCTCCAGCCCGAGCTCCAGCTCCGGTGGCTACACCCGCAGCTACTGAGCCGCCTCGACTCGCCGTCGCGCGGTCCGGCGGCCACGATGGAGCCGTGGATGACGCGTCAGCCGGGCGGTCGGAGCTGCTGGAGCACGGCCCG
>DATCDE010000270.1 GCA_036510875.1 Actinomycetes bacterium | reverse complement strand
CTAGCCCTGGGGCGTCCAAGGCCGCGAAGGCGGTGTCACCGTCGACCCACAGCAGCCTCCACTGGGGGTTGTCCTTCTCGGCGGCCACCTTGGTCAACAGCGGGCCGGTGCTGTCGTCGACCAGCTTGACCGGGATGCCGGTCGCGGCGCTGAACGCCTTGGTGACCGGGGCGTCGTAGCCCTGGGCGGAGCAGACGACCAACGGGACCGGCGCCGCGCTGGCCGGCGACGCCCCGGCGTCCGAGCCGGTACTGCTCGCCGAGGGGCTCGACGAGCCGGACGCGACGACGGCGGCGTGGGACGCTGCGCACCCGGCGAGGGCGACGGCCGAGACAAGGGTGAACGCGGCGGCGCTGGTACGCGCCAACGGACGGGATGACCTGAACATGACCGGGCTCCTCGACAGGCAGACCACTCGGATGGCTGCTAACGACGGTTATGGACCATCCATGACCGAGGTTGCGCCGGACCATGAGTCAGTTGTCTTCTCGGTGAACGTCAGGGAACCGGTCCCGGCGGCGCGCCGGCTCAGCCGGGGGACCTGTGCGGCCAGGTGGACCCCGGGGGGTGAAGGTTCACCGTGGCGACCCTTGCGGTTCACTTGTGACGGCCACGGTGAGCCCATGGCCCTCCGTGCGGTCCTGACCCACCTCTAGCGGGGCTGGCTGCGCCACCACGACTGGACCCCTGCGCGCGCGGACGCCTGCACGCACTTCGGCGACGGACACCTGTGCCTGGTGGTGGACCACCTTGACGGGTCGTGGGGCGCGGGGACCGCGCACCCGCCGACCAGGGCCTCCCGAGGAGTCAGGTGACACAGTCGAGGAGCGCGCCCAGGGCGACACCGCCGCGGTAGACCGGCGCGCGTTCGTCTCGGCGGCTGGCCCGTCCGTGCCAGTCCATCACGCGGTCGAAGAACCGCTCGGCGACGTTGCTTGTGTCCGCGGTGCCGCAGCGGACGGATCGGCCGCCAGAGTCCCACCGCGTGGGGCGTGGTGGCTGATCTGGTCCGCCGGCATGGGGATCCCGGCGGGGAAGACGGGGCGCGGCAACCCCAGCGACGGGTTGGTCTTGTCGGCGCGCAGCGCCTCGGGGCTGGTGTGTGCTCGTCCCGACCCGCGGGGTCCCCCTCCGGTAGGAGGACCAACCGGAGGGGACCCCCATCGGGTGTGGGTCGCGGAGATCGTGGCCGACCTGCGCCCGCCGGCCGGTGCTCCTGCGCCTGGCGAGCCAGCTGTCGAGGACGCCGGCGGGCACAACCGCCCCGGCGGTCAGTCGGGGGAGTTGCCGCGGTCGACCGTGGCCAGGGGGAGGCTGTTGCCGAACTCGGGTCGGACCGGCTCGTAGGACTCCTCGAACAGGGGCGAGGAGATCACCAGGTCAGCCGTGGCCCGGTTGCAGGCAGTCGGAGTGTTCCACACCACTGCCACCCGCAGCAGCGCCTTGACGTCCGGGTCGTGAGGCTGCGGCTCGAGGGGGTCCCAGAAGAACACCAGCAGGTCCACGCGGCCCTCAGCGATGCGAGCGCCGAGCTGCAGGTCACCGCCGACGGGACCGCTGAGCAGCCGAGCGACCCGAAGGCCCAGCTCGAACTGCAGCAGCGTGCCCGTCGTGCCTGTTGCCACCAGGTCGTGGCGGGCCAGGCTCTCCCGGTTGTAGGTAGCCCACTGCAGCAGCTCGGGCTTCATGTTGTCGTGGGCGACCAGGGCGATCCGACGACGCATGGCTTCCCTCCTTGCCGGCCGGGTTATGAGCCTGACGCCAGGCTGGCAGCACCCGATGAACGGCAGGTTTCGGCCATTCACCCGGCATGGGGCATTTGTGACTCGGGTTCCCCGATGCCGGACCCCCATCCCACGGCAGGGACGCGGAGAGAGGCGCTACCGGGGGGCTTCGTCGACGCCGGTGGCGTCTTCGGTGGCCACCAGCAGGGCGTCGCCTGACGCAGGGACGAGCGCAGTGGGGGCGGAAACCGCGCTGCGCAGTACCGCTGTGGTCACGTGCAGCGCCGCGTCGAGGGACTCGTACACCTCGGGAAACCCAGCGGCACGCAACCGCTGCCGTTCCTGTTCGTTCGACTCGACCGTCACGAGGCGAGCGTCGACCCGGGTGGCGGTGGCGAGGAGCCCTCGCATCGCGTCCACTCCCGCGATCGGATCCACCCGCGCGGCACGCAGGTCGACCGCCACACGGGCCCCCGGCACCAGCTCCGGGGCGACGTGGGTGACCAGTTGGGCTGCCCCCGCGACGTCGAGATCCCCCGCGACCTGCACGACCGTCCAGCCGGCGACATGAACCTCGGTGAGCCGGCCCGGCGGGCTGGTGTCGGTCATGTGCCACCTCCTCGGTCTGCGTGACCCATTGTGCCGAGGCGGGCCGGCCCTGCGTCACCCAATCGACGGAACGAACAACCGCCCCTGCCGGCACCGTACGAACGCTGGCCGTGGCCCGCGATCGTGGTGGCGCGGTGGAAGGGTTCGCCCGTCGTTCACCGTGGCGATGCGGGCCTGCAGCGCGGACGTACTCCCGGGCCCGTTGGCTGCCGGTGTCAGGGAACTCCCTTTGGCCCAGCCACTCAGGAGGAGCACGCATGTCCCATGTCCAACGTCGAGGACGCACGTTCTCGGTCGCCTCGCTCGCGGTCGCCGCGGTGACCGCCGCCGCGTTGACCGTGACCGGCAGCACACCCGGTTTCGCCGGGGAGCCCCCCGCCCACTCGGTCACCGCGACCCCGATCAAGCACCTGGTCGTGATCTTCGGTGAGAACGTGTCGTTCGACCACTACTTCGGCACCTACCCGCAGGCGGCGAACACCGACGGCACGCCGTTCCAGGCCAAGCCGGGCACGCCGACGATCAACGGGCTGACCGACGCGCTGCTGCAGCACAACCCGAACGCCGCGAACCCACAACGCCTGACCCCGGCGCAGGCGGTCACCTGCGACATGGACCACGGCTACACCGCCGAGCAGAAGGCCGCCGACGCGGGCCTGATGGACAAGTTCGTGCAGTACACCGGGAAGACCTGCGCCGGCCAGTACAGCGCGCCAGGCCTGGTGATGGACTACTACGACGGCAACACCGTCACCGCGCTGTGGAACTACGCCCAGCGGTTCGCGATGAGCGACAACTCCTTCGGCACCACCTTCGGCCCGTCGACGCCGGGTGCGCTGAACCTGGTCAGCGGGCAGACGCACGGGGTGACCTCCGTCGGCCAGGACCGCAAGCCGACCGCCAGCCCCGACCCCTACACGGTGGTCTACCCCGACGCGACCGGGGTGGGCACCGTCACCAACGACCCGGACCCGGCCTGGGACGACTGCTCGAACACCACCCACCCGCTGGCCGCGATGAACGGCACGAACATCGGTGACCTGCTCAACGCCCGGCAGGTGACCTGGGGCTGGTTCCAGGGCGGGTTCCGGCCAACCGCCCGGTCCGGCGTCTCCTACGACGGGCAGCCGAAGGCCGTGTGCGGCGCGACGTCGACCACCGTCGCCGGTGCCACGGTCAGCGACTACAGCGCGCACCACGAGCCGTTCCAGTACTACGCCTCGACGGCCAACCCGCACCACCTGCCCCCGTCCAGCGTCGGCGCGATTGGGCGGACCGACCAGGCCAACCACCAGTACGACATGACCGACTTCTACGCCGCGCTCGGGCACGGTGACCTGCCTGCGGTGAGCTTCCTCAAGGCGCCGATGGCGCAGGACGGCCACGCCGGGTACAGCGACCCGATCGACGAGCAGAAGTTCGTCGTCAACGTCGTCAACACGCTGCAGAAGTCCAAGGACTGGGCCAGCACCGCCGTGGTTCTGTCCTACGACGACAGCGACGGCTGGTACGACCACGTCATGGCCCCGGTCGTCAACGCCTCCACCGGCGGCAGCGACTCCCTGCAGGCGCCCGGGGCGTGCGGCAACGGGACACCGCTGGGCGGGTACAACGCCCGCTGCGGCTACGGCCCGCGGCTGCCGCTGCTGGTCATCTCGCCGTTCAGCCGCACCAACTACGTCGACAACACCCTGACCGACCAGACCTCGATCCTGCGCTTCGTGGAGGACAACTGGCTCGGCGGGCAGCGCATCGGCGACGGCACCTTCGACACCCTCGCCGGCTCGCTCGACGCGATGTTCGACTGGCGGCACCCCACCATGCAGCGACTGCTGCTCGACCCCACCAGCGGCGCGCAGGCGCACCACGTGGAGCAGCACAGCTGACCCATTCGCACCGCCGAGGGGGCGCGACCGAGAGTGGGTCGCGCCCCCTCACCTCTCCAGAAGAGGTTGACTGATCGTCCGCGGCCGCTGCTTCGCGTCGGAGCAGCGGTTCGGGTCGTGGCAGGCGGTCCACCCGGTGTCGTCGGCTGCGCACACGACCGGGTCCCGGACCCAGTCGAGCCGGGTACAGAGGCACCCACATGGACGACCGCAGTGACCGGCCGCGCCCGCTCCGGCCAACGTGACGGGACGTCGAAGCCCAGCTGATCAAGCACTCGAACAGCACGGTTTGACGCCGCGCCACATGCACCGGGTGGCAACTGGAGCCGATCGACCAGTTGCACCGCGCCCGGCACGAGGAGCACGGAACATGTGTTCATCAAGGGCACCCCCATCACCCGCCCCCAGCACGGCCGGTGCCGGGCAAGGACTCGCAGCACCGGCCCGTGGCCTTCGTCGGTTTTGACCGGTCACGCAGCGTTCACCTGATCGGTCGAAGTGTTCGCCGATCGTTCGCCACGGATGCCGCTCGACAACCCTGTCTCGGCCGGGCGTGTCTGGCGTAATGACAGTCAGGCACGGCGGGTGCGATTCGATTGGGGCCACGGCGTGACCAGTGTTCAAGTGCCTCGCTGCCCGGAGTGCGCGGCCATCTTGACCCCTCCGTGGACCGGGCACGCGCCGAAGTGCCCGAACGGGGCAGGCGGATCCGGCGGCTGGCCTTCGTCATCGCGCGACCCCGACTCCATGACCAACACGCAGTCACCCGCGATGACGTTGGGCAGCGGGGCGTAGGCACGCCCACAGCGGGTGCCCGCGCGAGGCGGAGGCGAAACTCAGGTCGGTCATCCGCGGTGCTGCGACCGGGCCCGAGCAGTCGGCGGTCGAACCGCGTTGACGTCCTTGTCGTCCAGCAGCACCTCCCCGATCCCGGCCATCTCGATCAGCAGTGCTTCGTCCCGCAACTCCTTCGCCCATGTGGACGCCGACGCGGCATCCCCCTCGGCCCGTGCGCGGACCAGCCCTATGCTGCGTGCCCGGCCCGCGATCCCACCGGACCTGAACGGGTTCTGCGAGGCCACCAGACCCAGCCGTAGCGAACCGCGCTCCCTTACCGGGCCCAAGAACTCCTCGCCGGCCGCAGCGCGCCGGTCCGCGACGACGGCCAGCGCCGCCAGGTCGTGCCCGTGCGTCCTCCGCCCCGCCCGCAGATCGGCCAGCACCTCGCCGAGCGCGGTGTCGTGCGCTTCGACGTCCTCCGCCAGAACCTGCAGTCGCTGCTCGCACCAGCGCAACCGCTCCAGCATCCGGCGACGCTGTCCCGATCGGATCCGCACCAGTGACCCTCCTCTCCACGGCAGGTTTGCACGAACAACCCCACAACAGCGGCGGTCGTCCGAGCCCGTTCGGACAGTTGGCAACCTAGATCGGCCGGCCAAGGGGTGTCCAGGCTGCGCCGAAGGCAGGGGCACAGGGACCACACGCACCCCGGCCCGGGTGCATCTCGGTCGAATTGGGTTGTGGCTCCGCGATGCTGGTCGTGGTCGGAGACGCAGCGTCACGAGTGTGTCCGTTCGTGTCGCCGCCGGTCTCGGTTCGGGCCCTGGCAGGTTCCCTGGTCGGGCCAGCGGGTGGGCGACCGTCCTGTCGAACCCTCCACCGAACGCGCCTCGGCCGGGACTCGCCCTCGCCGTTGATGGCTGCTCCCGATTCTCGGGGTTCGCCTTCCTCCTGAAGCGTCAGCGGGGCAGTGGTGCGCCGAGCGCGACGCTGATAGCCCCGGCGCACGCCGCTGAGATCAGGGTGGCGACGACTCCTCGGCGGAACGGGAGCAGCAGGAGCGCGGCGCCGGTCAGGACGGCCAGCTGCCACGGCTGGGTGAGGGCCCGGGCCAGGGACACGGCCGAGCCGAGGATGGCTCCGATGGCTGCCGGGCCGGCTCCGCCGAGGAAGGCCCGGACCCGCTGGTTGGTGCGCAGCTGGTCGAAGTGGCGGGCACCGAGCAGCAAGAACGCGAACGACGGCGCGAAGGCGACTGCGGAGGCCAGGACACCCCCGGTCAGCCCGGCCGCGGCGTAGCCGACCACGGCGACAGTCTGGACCACCGGCCCGGGGGTGAGCTGACCGAGGGCGACCGCGTTGAGGAACTGGCCGCCGCTCATCCAGTGGTAGCGGGTGACCGCGTCCGCCTGCATCAGCGGGATGATCACGAACCCGCCGCCGTAGGACAGCGCACCGACCTTGAACGCCACCCAGGCCACCGAGGTCAGCCCCGCCGATCACTGTCCCTGTCGCGGCGAGCGTCGGCCAGGGCAGCGCCGACAACGACGCAGGTCCCCGCAGCCAGCGGCGCGCGACCTCCACGGCCCCGCAGCCCAGGATCGCAAGCATGAGCCAGGGACCGGCAGTGGCCGCCGCTACCCCGCCGACCGCGAGATAGGCCGCCCATCGTGTTGTGCCCGACCGTCCGCCGCCGCGGGCCCGATGCCAGCTGGCCGCCCGCGCGGCCGCGCACCCGCCAGGCGCAGTAGATGGACAACTGGGTCGACGCCGGTCCGGGTGGCTGGTTGCACGCCGCAATCGCATCTTCGAACTCCTGCGGCGCCAGCCACCGCTCGCGGTCCACGCACAGCTCGCGCAGCAGCCTGATGTGCGTGGGAGGGCCCCCGAACCCGATACAGCCCAACCGGCCCCACTCCCGCAGCGCGGTCAGCAGGCCAGGCACCACAGGGGAGGATCCGTGACCGTCGCGGTCACTCGCCTCGATCATCCGCTCATCGTGCCGAAACCGGGCTGCGGCTCCGCAGCCGCCCTTACCCAGCAGCGCGGAGATGACAGCACAAAGGCGGGCCTCCTTCAGCTGGCGGCGATGTCGGTGATGAGGCTCTCGATGCGCCGGCGGATCTCGTCGCGGATGGGTCGGACGGCGTCGATGCCCTGGCCGGCGGGGTCGTCGAGGTCCCAGTCCTCGTACCGCTTGCCGGGGAACACGGGGCATACGTCGCCGCAGCCCATCGTGATGACGACGTCGGACTGCTGCACCGAGTCGGTGGTGAGCACCTTGGGGGTCTCGGCGGAGATGTCGATGCCCTCTTCGGCCATGGCGGCGACGACGGCGGGGTTGATGGTGACGGCGGGCGCGGAGCCGGCGGAACGGACCTCGACCCGGTCCGCGGCGAGGTGGGTGAGGTAGGCGGCGGCCATCTGGGACCGGCCGGCGTTGTGGACGCAGACGAACAGGACGGACGTCTTGTGGTTCACGGGTGGGGTGTCTCCAGGCTCGAAGGGGGCGGGGCGCTGTGGCTGCTCGGTCCGCCGCCGGGGAGCAGTTCGGTGAGCAGGCCCCGGACGCGGCGTTCGATCTCGTCCCGGATGGGGCGGACCTGTTCCAGGGGCAGGCCGGCGGGGTCGGTCAGGTCCCAGTCGAGGTAGCGCTTGCCGGGGTAGACCGGGCAGGCGTCCCCACAGCCCATGGTGACGATGACATCGGCGGCGCGGACCACGTCATCGGTCAGCGGCTTGGGGAATGCCTCGGTGAGGGCGATGCCGACCTCGGCCATGGCTTCGGTGGCCACCGGGCTGACCGAGTCGCCAGGCTCGGAGCCGGCGGAGCGTACGTGCACCCGCCCGCCGGACAGATGGTGCAGCCAGCCCGCGGCCATCTGGGACCGGCCCGCGTTGTGCACGCAGATGAACAGCACCTCGGGGGTGGCCTTGGCCAGGCGGCCCTCGGCCTGCGCCAGGGCCAGCAGCCGGTCCCGGGCGAACCGCTCGGTCAGCATCGGCAGGAACGTGGTCACGGTCGCGGTGGTGGCCAGCTGCTTGTGGCTGTCCTCGACGAACCGTTCGACGGTCTCCGGGCTGAACACCCCGTCATAGCGGTAGGCCAGGTCCGCCACGATCCGGTGCAGTGCCAGAACGGTGTCCGGGCTGCGGCCCGAGGCTGTGCCGTCGGTGTTATCGGGGCTGGTCATGCACGGCCTCCGGCAGGTCCAGCGGCTCGGGGGTGACGCCCGGCCTGGGGTGAAACCGGGTTGGCAAACGCGTTGGAGGAGGTGAAGAAGTACGCCGAGCCGATCCACGCCGCGACCAGCAGCGGGCCCAACGAGCCACGCCCGCCGCGGGTCAGCGCACCGATGATCCACAGCAGCCCCGCGGTGGCGACCACCTCGCCGAGCCACACCCCGGCGCCGGTGCGGTCATGGGTGGAGGGCTGCCAGGCCGGCAGGGCGAACATCAGGTTCGCAAGCGCCACCCCGGCCAGGCCCCCGGTGACCTGCGCGGCCACGTAGCCCAGGCCCTCGACCGGGCGCATCTCCCGCCGCAGCGTCGCCACTGCGGTGACCGCGGGGTTGAAGTGCGCCCCGGAGATCGGCCCCAGCGTCCAGATCAGCACCCCCAGGCCGGCCACCGTAGCCAGCGCGTTGACCAGCAGCACCACCGCCTGGTCGGTGCTCAGCCGGGACCCCATGATCCCCGACCCGACCACCACAGCGACCAGCAGGCCGGTGCCGAGGAACTCCGCCGACAGCCGCCGCGCCATCGGATGCCCTGTCACCGGCGCGTCGCCGCCAGCGGCACGATCGGGGTGCAGCGCACCCACCGGGGACGCTGTCCCGGCCGTCTGAGCGCCGGGTGCGTTGCTGCTGGCGACCGCCCCCACCCCCTCGCTACATTGACCGTTGTCGAATCAGGAGTCTCGGTGGACTCATCGACGCCTGTCAATGCCGTCGGCGGCGGATCTCGGCTCGAGAGGGTGAACAGTTGGTGAACGCGCCAGCCGTGACCGCAAGCGAGGCGCCCAGGTCGGCCGTGGCCGGTCCCGAGTGCTGTCCCACCGGGCTCGCCGAACCGATGGACCGGGCGGCCGCCGAGGAACTCGCCCGGCTGTTCAAGGCGGTCGCCGACCCGGCCCGGCTGCAGCTGCTCGCCCTGATCCGCTCAAGTGAGTCCGGACAGCTGTGCGCGTGCGAGCTGACCGGACTCCTCGGCCTGTCCCAGCCCACCGTCTCCCACCACCTGAAGGTGCTCACCGAGGCCGGCCTGCTCCGCCGCGAGCAGCGCGGAACCTGGGCGTGGTTCTCCCTGGTCCCCGAACACCTCGCCGAGCTGGCCGCCGTGCTCGCCTGAGCACCCCTCGCCACCGCATGGCAGGGACCTGCTCATCAGCGCGGGGGTCGAGCGAGACGAGGATGGAGTGGCCGTACTCCGTGCGGTCCACAGACATCCCTACAGCCCTGGGGAGACCTTCGGCGTGCGGCGCAGGCTCGACACTCCTCCCGCCGGGGGGCTGCCTGAGGTTGGGCCGTTTTCGGAGGAGCAGCTCGTCTTTGTTCTGGCTGCCTTCTGTGGGTGCCGGTGCAGCAACCAGGGTCGGTCTGTCGCGCGGCGGCAGTGGCATCGACGTGCACGCCGAAGGGGTCGCGCTCCCCGGCTCAGGCCAGTGGACGCCGGTAGTGGGTGGCCAGCGGCCACGGCCGGGTCGGGTCGATTGCCCCGGACCGCAGCAACGGCAACAGTTGCAGGTAGACGGCCACCAGTCCGGTCCAGCCGGTCTGGTGGCTGGCTCCGAGCCCAGCGCCGTTGTCCCCGTGGAAGTACTCGTAGAACAGCACCAGGTCGCGCCAGTGGGGGTCGGTCTGGAACTTCTCCGACCCGCCGTAGACGGGCCGTCGACCCGCCGCGTCCCGGGTGAAGATCGAGACGACCCGCTCGGCCAGGTCTGTGGCGATCTCCCCCAGCGTCTGCTCGACGCCGGACCCGCTCGGGTACTCCACTCGGAGGTCGTCGCCGTAGTAGGACGCCAGCTGGAACAGGGCACGGATCACGATGGTGTTCACCGGCATCCACACCGGGCCGCGCCAGTTGGAGTTGCCACCGAACATGCCGGACGTCGACTCGGCCGGCTCGTAGGCCACCACGTACCTCGCACCGTGGACGTCGAACTCGTACGGGTGGTCGAGGTGCCAGCGGGACAGTGCGCGCAGCCCGTGCGGTGACAGGAACCGCTCCTCGTCGACCATCCTGGTCACCACCGCCCGCAGCTTCTCCTCGTTGACGGCGGACAGCAGGTGGTCACCCGCGCGGTTCGGCTGGAGCGGGTCCGCGATCCGGTCGAGCAGCTCCCGGTGCCGTTCGATCCGCTCACGAGCGGTGGCGCGCAGCTCCGGGTGCCCTTCGAGCACCTGTCGCGGCAGGGTGGCGGTGACGGTGAGCGGGAGCAGCCCCACCATCGAGCGGACCTTCAGCCGCCTGGCCGAGCCGTCCGGCAGGCGCAGCACGTCGTAGAAGAAGCCGTCCTCGGCGTCCCACAGCTCGTCCTCCCGGTCGCCCTCCCGGTCCATCGCCGAAGCGATCTGCAGGAAGTGCCGCAGGAACTTCAGCACATAGTCGTCGTAGGACGGTTCGTGGTCGGCGAGCTCGATGGCCATCTCGAGCATGTTGAGGCTGAAGAAGCCCATCCAGGCCGAGCCGTCGGCCTGTTCCAGTCGGCCGCCGGTGGGCAGCGCGCTCGACCGGTCGAAGACTCCGATGTTGTCCAGCCCGAGGAAGCCGCCCTCGAAGACACTGCGTCCCGACGGGTCCTTGCGGTTGACCCACCAGGTGAACACGAGCAGCAGCTTGTGGAAGGCCTTCCGGAGGAACTCGACGTCCGCGGTCCCGGTGCGGTCCTTGTCGTAGAAGTAGATGAACAGCGTCGCGAACGCGTGAACCGGCGGGTTGACGTCGCCGAAGTTCCACTCGTAGGCCGGGAGCTGCCCCGACGGGTGGAGGTAGGCGTCCGAGAGCATCAGCTCGACCTGGCGGCGCGCGAAGGCCGGGTCGACGATCGCGAGCGGCAGCACGTGGAAGGCCAGGTCCCACGCGGCGTACCAGGGGTACTCCCAGGTGTCCGGCATCGAGAGCACGTGCCGGTTGTCCATGTGGGCCCACTGCTCGTTACGCAGGTCGATCCGGTCGCCGACAGCCGCCGCGCGGCCGCCGTGCCCCGCCAGCCAGCGGTCCACGTCGTACTCGTAGTACTGCTTGGACCAGATCATCCCGGCCAGGGCCTGCCGCATGACCGACCGGCGGTCGGCGTCCAGCGCCTCCGGGGTGATCGCCTCGTAGAACTCGTCGCACTCCGCCCGGCGCTGCTCGACTAGGGCGTCGAACGGCGCGCCGAACGCCTCGGCGGTCGCGACGTCGCCTGCCAGCAGCCGGATCCGGACCGAGACCGACCCTCCTGCGGGAACCTCCATGACCCAGTGGGCGGCCACCTTCGTGCCCGTCGCCGCTGGGTTCACCGTCGGCTGCCCGTGGACGACGTGGTCGTTGATCCCGTCCTTCGGGTACGGCGTGGTCGCCTCGGCGCCGAACACCCGGGGCGCGTTGGTCTCGTTCTCGCAGAACAGCAGCCGCGCGCCGTCGTCGACGAGCAGTCGGTAGCTGCCCAGCGTGGGATGGGTGGCCAGGACGGCGTCCGACGCGGTCTCGCGCAGCTGCGGGCGCTCGCGCGCGTCGTCCTGCCACCACGTGTTGCGGAACCAGACGGTGGGCAGCAGGTGCAGCGGGGCCGGCTCCGGGCCACGGTTGTGCGCGGTGACCCGCATGAGCAGGTCCTCGGGCCCCGCCTTGGCGTACTCGATCTCGACGTCGAAGTAGCGGTCCTCGTCGAAGATCCCGGTATCGAGAAGCTCGTACTCCATCTCGTCCCGGCTGCGCGCCCGGTTGGTCGCGACCAGATCGGCGTAGGGGTACTCCCGTTGCGGGTACTTGTAGAGCTCCCGCAGGTAGGAGTGCGTGGGAGTGGCGTCGACGAAGAAGTAGTACTCTTTCACGTCCTCCCCGTGGTTCCCCTCGGAGTTGGTCAGCCCGAACAACCGCTCCTTGAGGATCGGGTCGACGCCGTTCCACAGGACCAGGGACAGGCACATCCGCTGCTGGTCGTCGCTGATACCCGCAATGCCGTCCTCGCCCCACCGGTAGGCCCGGGACCGGGCCTGGTCGTGGGTGAGGTAGCTCCACGCGTCGCCGTTGGTCGAGTAGTCCTCGCGGACGGTGCCCCACTGCCGCTCGGCCAGGTAGGGGCCCCACTTCCGCCACGGGACGCTGTCCTCGTCGGCGGCTTGCCGCCGGCCCTCCTCCGCGGTGAAGGGAACGGGTGACTCGCCGAGCTTGGTCGCCATGATCTCCCCGGACCGTTTCGTCATGTGCGCGGCGGTCGCGTGACGTAACCACCCCGCGCACATGGTGGATCCAGCCTGCTGGACTCTCGTTGCACGACACGAGTTGTTGGTGCAGTGTTCATCCTTCCGTGACGCCGGCCACCGTGGCGTTCCACGTGGTCCATTCCGGACAAAGCCCGTTGCGTAAGGACGGCACGTTTCGCCAGCAGAGGAACAGATCGGTGCACGATGCCCGCGTGGCGGCTTGTGGGAGGGCGGTCACGTCACTTGAAGTATCGGGCCGTCGACACGCTCAGCCCACCCGACCGTCGGCCCCGCAGTCGAACGCCTGAAACGACGTGATTGTGGTCAAGGCCCCTGGTCGCACCCCCGGCGCGGATCCCAGTACGGTGACCCGAAGCCATCACGTCAGTCAACGCCGAGTCGCCCGCGAAGGAACTCACTTGGCTATCGTCGTTCGTGCCGTGGTGGGGGTCCTGCCCTTCGTCCACGGCCTGGTGCACCCGCTGCACCTGGCCCCGGGGGCCGACGATCCGCACTGCCCGTTCACCCCGCGGCAGCCGTGGCCGGCCCCCCAGCCGTCGCCCGGACCCCGGGCGCTCACGCTGATGGTGGCGACCGTAGCGGCACTCGCACTGCTCGGACTGGCGTGTGGGGGGCCTTGACTTTCCGCAGCGTGGCCGGTGTCCGCGGTCATCGCCTCGGTACTATCGCTGGTGTTGCTCATCGCGTTTCTGGGACGTGCGGCTGACCACCGCAGTGTTCATCGACATCTGCCCTCTCGCGCTCGCTGTTCTGCGCGCGACTGGACCGACGCGATCGGTGGGTAGCGCCTGGCAGGACCGTCCGGGGCCTGCGCAGCCAACGACGAGCTGCGCCGTGGTCTGGCTTCATGGGGGGGGACGCGCCGACTGGGCGCGCTGTCTGGCGCGATTCCCTGTCAGGCGGCGGGAAGCCTGGGGTCGCGTGCGGTCAGTGAGGGACCGAGTGACCGCGGCAGCGGCACTCCCCCGCGGTCGACTGGGTGGCGCAGGTCAGGGGTGCGCACGCGCGGCGGTCCGCAGGGCAGCAGGTGCGCGTCCCCTGCGCGTCTTTGCGGTGCAGGAGTGTTGCACGGCGTCGCAGGTCCCAGGATCGGGCGGGCCGCCTTCCGGACTTGGTGCTCGGCTTCTGCTGTTCATGTTGGTCTGAGAGAATGGCTGCATGACTTCCCGTCAGGTTCCAGTCGACGCCGGTGACCGCGAGATGGCGTCCACCGAGTCCGAGCTCAGGCACGACCACCCCGAGGTCGCCGACGAGGTGATCCACACCCTGGTGCGGCAGGCCTACAGCGACCTGACCCCAGCTAGGGTGCACAGTTTCCTGCCCATCCTGGTCGTTCGAGATGTGCAGGCCCGGCTGCGCGCTGAAGCAATCGCGTAACCCGTCAGATCGCACAGCCCGATCGCCGGCGGTGTCGCGGGCAGACGCGCGCCAACACACGACGGCGCTGGCCTCCAGGGTGTGTCGTCGAGCAGCGAACCGGCGAAGCCCTCGCGGCCGGGGGGTGGGGGCGGAGGCGTCGCCTGTTCGAGAGGTGCGACGGCGCCGCCACAGTGACAGTTGGGCGTTGACCCACCGGGCATCTGCCGCGCACGGTACCTCCGCCCCGGCCGGCGAGACCGCTCGGCGGGCCACCGTGCCCGATTGTCGGCGAGGAGTGAGCGGCGGGTCTGCTCGGGTCCTGATCATGAATCGCAGCCCGGCACTTGACCGGTGCAGCGTGTCCTGTTCCCTGTCGCGCCCCACGGCCAGACGCCCTGGGTCCGTCGGGATGGGCCGATCGTCCCTGGGTTCGCAAGGACCGCGCTGGCAGGATCCGATAGGGGCTGTCACGGGCTGCAGAGGGATCGGCCGCCAGGTTGGTCGGGCAGGTCACGGCCTGGCTTCATGAGGGCCGGTCGGGAGGTGCTTGGCTGTCGTTCGCCTCGATGGTCGACGGTGGCTCCAGCCCGACTGCAAGCGACGGTGACGATGACCTGGTCTGGGAGGGAGGCCCGGTGGCCAGCGACGAGGAGCTGCGGCAGCGGATTGTCGATGCCGCTGCGGAGGTGTTCGCTGAGCGTGGCTACGGCGGGACGAGGCTGCGGATGGTGGCCGAGCGGGCCGAGGTCAAGCCCAGCACCGTCAAGCGGCTGACGGGTGGTCGGGCGCAGATCTTCGCGGAGGTGATGGCCGCGAAAGTGACCTCCGAGGCCGCCGATCGGCTCGCGGCGGCGGCGGCCGAGCCCCAGGTCTCCCCGCCTTTGGCCGTGCTGCTCGATGCCGCCGGGGAGATCTTCGCGGCACCCGAGCGCAGCTGGAACGTCCTCGAGCTCGAGGCGCTGGTCCGCGCCCACACGGATGAGGAGGTCCGTGTGCTGGCGGCGTCCAGGGTGGGCCAGCGCTGGGCCACGGTGAAGACGGTCTTCGAGCAGATCCGGCGGGCCGGCGGCATCGACGACGATGTCGACGACGATGCGCTGGTGCACTTCGCGATGGCTGTTTCGGTCGGCCTGGCGATGGTCGACCCGGTGGTGGACCGACCGCCGAGCCAGGCGAACTGGAACGCGCTGATGGCTCGGATCGGCGCGGCCTTCGCACCGGAAGAGCTGCTCTTGGCAGCCGACCACGAGGCGCGAACGCCGTGGCGGCTGCGTATCGACATCCCGGACCGTCCCGGTGGACTGGCCCGGCTGATCCGGGCGCTGAGCACGTTGCACGTGTCCGTGGTGGCCACCGCTGTGCTCGGCTCGGCTGATGGCACCCGCACCATCGACTTGGCGGTGACCGTCCCGGAGGCCGTCAGCGCGGACGCCCTGCTGTCCGCGGCCATGGCCGCCGGCAGCAACGGGTACCTGACCAAGGGGTCGCCCGACGACGACCTCGACATGCCGACCCGCGTGCTCGACGGCGCCACCGAGCTGGTCACCAACCCCGGATCGGCCCCGCTCGCGGCGGCCATCCTGGTGGAGGCCGACCACTTCGAGGTCACCGACGCGACCGAGGGCGAGGACGACGCCGCCGACGTGCTGCGGCTGCAGTGGACCGCCGACCGGCACGTGGTGCTGCAACGGGACTGGGCACCGTTCGCCCGCGCGGAGAAGACCCGGGCGTCGGCGCTGCTGCGGCTGGCCGCGGCGATCGCCGAAACGGAGGGCGACGCTCAGGCCCTCGGCTGGGTCGAGCCGATGCGAGACGGCGACACGGTCTGGATCCGGCTGGCCCGACCTGGGGACGCCGACGCCGTCGCGGCCATGCATGAGCGGTGCTCCGAGCAGAGCCTCTACCGGCGCTACCTCACCGGGGTCGGCCAGTGGCGCGAGCTCGCCCTGCGCCGGCTCAGCGGCGGGCACCGGGGCGCCACCCTCGTCGCGATGAGCGAGGAAGGCACCATCGTGGCACTGGGCCACGTGTTCCCCGACGCGTCCGAGGGTGATGTCCACACCGCGGAGATCGCGGTGATCGTCGAGGACGCCTACCAGGGCCGCGGCATCGGAACCCGGCTGATTCGGCACATGCTGGAACTGGCCGAGCGGCTCGCCTTCACCGAGGTGGTCGGCACCGTGCTCGCCGAGAACACCCCGATGCAGCGGGTCCTTGAGGCCACCGGCCTGAACTGGACCCGCGAGCTCAACGAGAGCGTGCTGACCATGCGGGCGCGGTTGCCCTCGGCGCCGTCCGGGCCGCAGCCCCCCGGCCACCCGCCGTCCCCCCAGGTCTCCTGAAGGAGGCCAGCCAGACTGGCCTCGCCTGCAGCGGCTTCCATGCGCCGGTCCTGACGAGTGAGGTCTGGTGCGCCCGGTGCAACGGCCGGAGCTCCGCCCAGTCCTCCACTGACAGCACACGCCTCCCTCTCCAGCTGGACTCGAGCCAGGGTTTCGGGAGGGAGTCGACTTTCCAGTGCCGTCCGGGGTCAGTCGTCACGTGCCGACGACGGACTCGTGACCTTCATCCCGTGTGCCCTCGGTGTCGGTGAGGAGACTCGAAGTCAAGCTAAGGATGGGGGCGGCCATGAGCATCAACCGCAACTCCGCTGCCGCAGGCGGAGACGCGGTCTACGGTCCGAGCACCTTCGGCGCTTGGGTGCACTTCTGGCAGCAGGCGGACACCTTCTGGCAATACGTGCTCGCCGTCATCCGAGGCCTGTTCTGGCCGGCTTGGACGGTCAAAGACGTCTTCGACGCGCTCGGCCACTGGCTGAGGCCGGCGCCGGGCCGCCCAGGCTTGGACCCGGTAGCTCCGCCAGCGTGGCTCGAGACTCTAGAGTCCGTCTGCCCGCCTATGGCCATCGCACCCCGGCGCGGGTGTCCCCGCGCACCAGCACCCGGTGGCGTGCCTGTTCGGGTGGCTGCGCGAGCGCGGCATCCAGCACGGCGATCTGGTCGGCGGCGTCGTTGGCGCTGGGCCGGCCCTCGCGCAGCAGGCCGGCCAGCGGCTCCCCGGT
>DATCDE010000269.1 GCA_036510875.1 Actinomycetes bacterium | reverse complement strand
GAGCCGTCATCGGTGTCGCCGATGTACATGCCCGGCCGCTTGCGGACGGCGTCGAGACCTTCGAGGACGGTGATCGACGCAGCGTCATACGACACGGGGCAGTGCTCCTGTCGGTTCGGTGCGCGACGGCGTGCCACGCAGGCAGACGAACACCGGCGCCGCTCGGACACGGACCCGGCCGGGTGGGCTCAGCGCTCCTGATCTCGTCGACAGTCTAGTCGTTGACGCGGAGGTCCGGTGCCCCGCGAGGGCCGCTGGGGACGGCGTGCCGCGCTGGGGGTCCACCCCGGTGTCCCCCCACGCACCGGGGGTCACGACGACCCTGAGCGTCCGGATCGGCCGGACGGCGGCGCGAGGTGCCCCGGTTCAGCCGTAGGTGTCGCGTGGCCCGCGACCGGACACGTGCAGCGGCCCCTTGCGCCAGCTCGGCCGGCCGGGGCCGCGGACGACGACCCGGGCCACGGTGCCCTCGCCGAACTCCTGGTTCAGCCGGCGGACCAGGTCGGCGGCCAGCAGCCGGACCTGGGTGGCCCACGCGGTGGAGTCGGCGCGCACCGTCAGCACGCCGTCCTCGTGGGTCTCCGGGATGCAGTGGGCCGCGATGTCCGACCCGACCACCTGCTCCCAGCGACCGATCACCCCACCCGTCGCGAGCCCGGACTCCCAGCCGCGCTCCGTGGTCAGCCGGTCCATGCTGGCGCCGAGCAGCTGCGGGTCGCGGTCATCGGGGTGCGCACCGCTGGGCTGGGCCGGCTGGCCGGCCGAACCGGGCGCGGGGCGCCGGGTACGCCGGCGGCCGGGACCGCGCTGCCGGGCGTCGGCGCGCAGCTGGTCGAGCAGCGCGCGCCCCGGGTCGATGCCGGAGCCCTGGGGGTCGTCGCCGGGCCGGACGTCGTCCTGGTCAGCCGGCACGAAACACCTCCCCGCCACGGACCTCCACCCGGTCACCGTCGAGACCGGTAGGGACATCCTGCGCCACCGCGGCGGTCACCAGCACCTGCTCGGCCGGGGCGACCAGCTCGGCCAGCCGGTCCCGACGGCCGGCGTCGAGCTCGGCGAAGACGTCGTCCAGGATCAGCACCGGCTCGCCGCCGTCGGCCCGCAGCAGCTCGTAGGAGGCCAGCCGCAGGGCCAGCGCGTAGGACCACGACTCCCCGTGCGAGGCGTAGCCCTTGGCCGGCAGCGGCCCGAGCCGCAGCACCAGGTCGTCGCGGTGCGGACCGACCAGGGTGACCCCCCGCTCGAGCTCGGCCCGCCGGGACTCGGTGAGCGCCGTGAGCAGCTGGGCGGCCAGCTGCTCACGGTTCCGGGCCGGTTCGGCGTCCGGGCCCAGGCTGCTGGAGTACCCCACGACCGCCCCGCTCGGCCCGCCGGACACCGCGGCGTACGCGGTGTCCACCAACGGACCGAGGGCCTCGACGAGGTCGAGCCGGGCGCCGACGAGCTCCGCACCGATCCGGGCGAGGTGGGCGTCCCAGACGTCCAGCGTCGACAGGTCCAGCGCCGAGCCCCCCGGGTCGCCGCCGCGGCGGCGCATCGCCGGGCCCGCTGACTTGAGCAAGGCGTTGCGCTGCTTGAGGATTCGGTCGACGTCGGACCGCACGGCGGCGAACCGGGGCTGCCGGGCCACCAGCAGCTCGTCCAGGAAACGACGCCGCTCGGCCGGGTCGCCTTTGACCAGAGCGAGGTCCTCCGGGGCGAACGCCACCGTGCGCAGCACCCCCAGCACCTCGCGCGGGCGGGGGACGGGGGCCCGATTCAGCCGGGCCCGGTTGGCCCGGCCCGGGTTGATCTCCAGCTCGACCAGCGTGGACCGGTCGTCACGGCGCACCGAGGCCCGGATGACGGCTCGCTCGGCGCCGTGCCGCACCAGCGGAGCGTCGGTGGACACCCGGTGGCTGCCCAGGGTGGCGACGTAGCCGATCGCCTCGACCAGGTTGGTCTTGCCCTGCCCGTTCGGCCCCACCAGGGCGGTGACCCCGGCGACCAGCGGCAGCTCGAGCGACGGATAGGACCGGAAGTCGGCCAGCGACAGGTGCTCGACGTACACGCCGACCGGTCAGCCGGACAGCCGCACCGGCATCAGCAGGTAGCGGAAGGCGGTCGACGCCGGGGCGGGCACGTCGCTGGTCGAGCCGGTCAGCACCGCCGGCTTGGTCGGCGTGGTGAACGCCATCTGGACGTACGGGGACTCCACCGCGGCCAGGCCGTCGAGCAGGAAGTGCGGGTTGAACGCGATGGTGAGCGGCTCGCCGTCGAAGTTCGCGGACAGCAGCTCGGAGGCCTGCGCCTCGTCCCCGGTGCCGGCGTCCAGCTGCAGCTCGCCGGCACTGAACGTCAGCCGCACCGGCGTGTTCCGCTCGGCCACCAGGGACACCCGCTTGACCGCCTCGACGAGGGTCGGCGTGTCGATCGTGGCCAGGCTCGCGGACTCCGACGGCAGCAGCGCCCGGTACTTGGGGAACTCCCCCTCGAGCAGCCGGGTCGTGGTGCGACGGCCGCCGCCGTCAAACCCGATCAGGCCCTCGCCCGAGCTGCCCGCTGCCAGCGCGACCGCGACGGTCTCGCTGCCGACCAGCGACTTCGCCGTGTCCGCGAGGGTCTTGGCCGGGACCAGGGCCACCGCCTCCAGGCCGGGCTGTTCCGCGCTCCAGGCCAGCTCGCGCACCGCCAGACGGTAGCGGTCGGTGGCAGCCAGGGTCATGGTGTCGCCGTCGATCTCGACCCGGACGCCGGTGAGGACGGGCAGCGTGTCGTCACGTCCGGCGGCCACTGCGACCTGGCCGACGGCGTCGGCGAACGCCCCGCTGGCAACGGTGCCGGTGACGCTGGGCATCTGCGGCAGGGTGGGGTAGTCGTCGACCGGCAGCGTGAGCAAGGCGAACCGGGCGCTGCCACAGCGCAACTGGACCCGGGCCCCCTCGGTTTCGACCTCAACCGGCTTGGCCGGCAGGCTGCGGGCGATGTCGTTGAGCAGTCGGCCGGACACCAGGGCCCGCCCGGGCTCGGTCACGTCGGCGGCGACCGTCACCCGGGTGGACACCTCGTAGTCGAACCCGGACAGGGTCAGCCCCCGTTCGTCGGCCTCGACCAGCAGTCCGGCCAGCACGGGGACGGGCGGGCGGACCGGCAGACTCCGGGCGGTCCAGCCCACGGCCTCGGCCAGGACGTCACGTTCGACCCGGAACCGCACGGCCCTACTCCTCTACGTCGCTGTCAGATCCCGCGAGTGGCTCTCGCTGGCTGCGGCCACCCTACGGGGTGGCGCTGTCCCCAGCAGGCCAGCGTGCACACCTTGGGCTGCTCATCGTTTTCCGGTGAGTGAGTTCTTCGTCTTCATAGGGGCGGTGGACAGTGTGGATAACGGCCATCGCCGCAGGCCAGACCCTAGACGGCGTCCCCGACAGGTGTGGATGGCGTGGGGAACGGACCGAGGCCGGTGGGGACGCCGGACGACGATCCCCAGGCCGTCCACCGGATGCCAACGAACCAACCGACGGGATCCACAAGGTTGTCCCCAGGGTGTGTACGCACCGTGACGAGGCCGCGCACACCCGGTGAGGCAGGTGACAGGCTGTGTTCGGGTGGCCGCACGGCGGGATGGTCAGGCCCGGGTCTGCGACTTGATCCGGTTGGTCAGCTCGGTGACCTGGTTGTACACGCTGCGCCGCTCGGCCATCAGCTGGCGGATCTTGCGGTCGGCGTGCATGACCGTGGTGTGGTCGCGGCCGCCGAACTGCTGACCGATCTTGGGCAGCGACAGGTCGGTGAGCTCGCGGCACAGGTACATGGCGATCTGGCGGGCGTTGACGAGCACCCGGGAGCGGGACGAGCCGCACAGGTCCTCCATCGACAGGCCGAAGTAGGCCGCGGTCTGGGCCATGATCGTCGCCGAGGTGATCTCCGGAGCGCCGGAGTCGGTGATCAGGTCCTTGAGCACCACCTCGGCCAGCGCGAGGTCGACCGGCTGGCGGTTGAGGCTGGCGAACGCGGTGACCCGGATCAGCGCGCCCTCGAGCTCGCGGATGTTGCTGGAGATCTTGCTGCCGATGTACTCGAGCACCTCGGGCGGAGCGGACAGCCGCTCCTGGGCGGCCTTCTTGCGCAGGATCGCGATCCGGGTCTCGAGGTCCGGCGGCTGGATGTCGGTGATCAGGCCCCACTCGAACCGGGAGACCATCCGGTCCTCGAACTGGTCGAGCGCCTTCGGTGGCTTGTCCGAGCTGACCACGATCTGCTTGTTGGCGTTGTGCAGCGTGTTGAAGGTGTGGAAGAACTCCTCCTGCGTCTGCACCTTGCCCTGCAGGAACTGGATGTCGTCGACGAGCAGGATGTCGACCTCGCGGTAGCGGCGCTGGAAGGTGGCGGCCTTGTCGTCGCGGATGCTGTTGATGAACTCGTTGGTGAACTCCTCCGAGCTCACGTACCGGACCCGGGCGCCGTTGTAGAGGTTGCGCGCGTAGTGGCCGATGGCGTGCAGCAGGTGGGTCTTGCCCAGCCCGGACTCGCCGTAGACGAACAGCGGGTTGTACGCCTTGGCCGGCGCCTCCGCCACCGCGACCGCGGCCGCGTGCGCGAACCGGTTGCTCGAGCCGATCACGAAGGTGTCGAAGGTGTACTTGGGGTTGAGCCGGCTGGGCTCGGTGTCCCGACGTCCGGGCGGCTGACCGGAACCGGGTCGGGACGGCGTGGGCTCGAAGGGGTCGGCGGTCGGCTGCAGCGGGGTGGATGCTCCGGCGGCGGACCAGCCCGGTTCGCTGGCCCCCGTGGTGGACGGACCCGGAGCGGACAGGTCGGCACCGGCGTGCCCGGCGGCGTCCAGGTCGGCGGCGAAGGTGCCGTCGGCCACCTCATCGGTGAGCTCCTCGAGCGGTGTGCTGTCGCCGGAGGCGGTCGGGTCCACCGTGACCGCGAGCTGGACCTCGTGCTGCAGCTGTCCGGACAGCGCCTCGGTGAGGACGGTCCGCAGCCGGTTCTCGATCACGTCGCGGGCGAAGTCGTTGGGGGCGGCGATCAGCACGGTGTCGCCGACGATCGCCATCGGCCGGGTGAGCCGCAGGAAGGCCCGATGCTGCGGGGACAGCGAGTCACCGACGGAGGCCAGGGTGCGGGACCAGACCTGGGGGAGGTCCGTCGCGTCGGCCCCGGGCGGGAGCGGGCGCTGGTCCGGGACGGTCGGCTCGGCCACCGGCTGGTTCTCCCTTGCTCGAGCGTCGTCCCTGCCCCGGATGGCCAGCCCGCCAGTGCCGTCCACAGGCCTGTCCACAGGATGTGTACGACATCCGCACCTCCGCGGCGCGGCGGGCGGTGGGTGCACCGGGTGGAACGGCTCGAGGGCAGGTAGAGCAGCGGCCAGTCAGCGGGTGGTTCGGCGGGTGGTTCGGCGGGGGAGGCTACAAGCGCCGCGACCCGTCGTTCAAGCGGTTGTCCACATCCGCCGGGAGCCGCGGACCGGAGGTCTGGCACAGCTCCGGCCCCGCCCTGGTCCGCCGGGTGGGCGTGTCGAACGCTACACCGCGTCCCGGGTGCGCCAGAATGGCCGGTTGGCCCCCGGTGGGCGCCGGTTGGCCCCCGGTGGGGCCGGTTTGACCGGTCCGTCGGTCGCCCGTACCGTAGGGAGGCCGAGGTTGTCGGCGGCTGTTGTCGTGTGTCCACGACGCTCCGGTCTGTTCGTTTCAGAGCCGGTGCGTGGACGTCCGGTGGCAGCCGACTTTCCCCTCGGGCCCTGCCGTTCCGCGGCGACCGGCGCCGCAATCGATCCCCCGGAGCATCCCCGTGAGCAAGCGCACCTTCCAGCCGAACAACCGGCGCCGGGCCAAGACGCACGGCTTCCGGCTCCGCATGCGGACCCGCGCGGGTCGCGCGATCCTGGCCGGTCGTCGGCGCAAGGGCCGGGCGAGTCTGTCCGCCTGAGATCCGGCTGACCAGCCAGGACCTCAGCGGATCGAACGCCGGACCAAGGCACCGGACCGTGCTGCCCGCGCCGCACCGGATGCGGCGGCGCACCGACTTCGCGGAGACGCTTCGTCGGGGCCGCCGGGTCGGTCGGGGCACCCTGGTGGTGCACCTGCTGCGCCCGATGGATGAGGCATCGTCCACAGCCGGGCCGCTGCCGGCGGGGCAGGTCGGCCTGGTGGTGAGCCGGGCGGTGGGCAACTCGGTTGTGCGACATCGAGTCACCAGGAGGTTACGCGCAGTGATCGTCCCGCGGCTGTCGGCGTTGCCCCAGGGGACTCGCCTGGTGGTGCGGGCGCTGCCCGCGGCGGCCTCGGCCTCCTCGCTGCAGCTCGCGACCGACCTTGACGCCGCCCTCGACTCGGCCGGTCGACGGCGGGCGGTCGGGGCATGACCGGGCTGCGTCGCGCGGTGCGCTGGCCGGTGCTGCTGCTCATCCGGTTCTACCAGCGGGTGATCTCCCCCTGGACGCCGCCGTCCTGCCGGTACTACCCGTCCTGCTCGCAGTACGCCTACCAGGCGGTGGAGCGGCACGGGCTGGTGCGTGGTGGCTGGCTGGCGGTGCGCCGGCTGGGGCGCTGCCACCCGTGGGCGGCCGGCGGGGTGGACCACGTGCCCCCGGTCCGGGAGGCCACCGGGGCTTCCGATGAGGGCCTCACCGATATCCACAGCGATATCCACAACACTGTCCCCAGTCCTGTCCCCAGGGCTGTTCACGGCGACGGGCCGGCTCCAGCTGCACAGCCGACCGCGTCGTCCGACCCGATGATCGTCCGAGGAGCCTGACGTGGGCCTGCTCAATCCGCTCTACGACGCGGTCTCCTGGGTGCTGCTGCGGTTCCACTCGCTGTTCAGCCTCGTGTTTCCGGCGGACAGCGGCGCCGCGTGGGGCCTGTCGATCGTCGGCCTGGTCGTGCTCATCCGGATCGCGCTGATCCCGCTGTTCGTCAAGCAGATCAAGGCGCAGCGCGGACTGCAGGTACTCCAGCCGCAGATGAAGGCGATCCAGGAGAAGTACAAGAACGACAAGGCGAAGCAGTCCGAGGAGCTGATGAAGCTCTACAAGGACACCGGGACCAACCCACTGTCCAGCTGCCTGCCGATCGTCGTGCAGTCGCCGTTCTTCTTCTCGCTGTTCCACGTGCTGTCCTACATCTCCAGGGGCCTGACCGTTGGGGTGATGGGGCCGGCCGCCGTGGCGTCGTTCGGCGCGGCGACGATCTTCGGTGCGCCGATCTACGAGACGTTCACCAAGGGCGACACGAACACCAAGATCGTGGCCGGTGTCCTCATCGTGCTGATGACCGCGACGACGTTCATCACCCAGCGCCAGCTGATGGTCCGCAACATGCCGGCCGGCCAGAGCAACCCGATGATGCAGCAGCAGAAGATCCTGCTCTACGTCTTCCCGGCCATGTTCGCCGTGTTCGGCATCAACTTCCCGATCGGCGTGCTCATCTACTGGTTCACCACCAACCTGTGGACGATGGGCCAGCAGCTGATCGTGATCAGGCGCAACCCCACGCCAGGGTCAGCCGCGTACGACGACCTGCAGCGGCGCAAGGCGGAGAAGGCGGCCGCCCGCGGCACGACCACGGCCCTCGCCCCCGGGGACGCGGGAACCACGACCGCGACCGCGACGGAGCAGCCAGGGGCAGGCGCCACGGACGAGCCGGCCGCACCGCGGCGCCAGCAGCCGCGCCGAACCAGCCGATCCAAGCGCACCAGACCCCCCAAGAAACCCAGCTGACCTGGCCCCGTCAGCCGAGTGCCTTCCCCCGATCCGGAAAGAGAACCGACCGTGACCGAAGCACCGCAGGACGTCGAGACCGTCGAGACCGTCGACACCACAGGGGAGGCCGTCGAGCCCGCCACTGATCTGGACGCCGAGTCGCCGGCGTCCGGCGGGTTGAGCCGGCTGGAGCGGGAGGGCGACATCGCGGCCGACTACCTCGAGGGCCTGCTCGACATCGCCGACCTGGACGGCGACATCGACATGGACGTCGAGGGCGACCGGGCGATGGTCTCGATCGTGGGGGCCGACCTGCGTCAGCTGGTCGGCGCGAACGGCGAGGTGCTGGACGCGCTGCAGGAGCTGACCCGGCTCGCGGTGCTCCGGGAGACCGGCGAGCGGTCCCGGCTGATGCTGGACGTCGCCGGGTTCCGGGCCCAGCGCAGGGCCGACCTCACCGAGCTGGGCCGGGAGGCCGCCGAGCGGGTCCGGGCCAGCGGTGAGCCGGTCGCCCTCGAGCCGATGACCCCGTTCGAGCGCAAGGTCGTGCACGACGCGATCGCCGAGGCCGGCCTGGTCAGTGAGTCGGAGGGCGAGGAGCCCCGCCGCTATGTGGTGGTGCGCCCGGCGTGACGCCGGTGGTTCCACGTGAAACCGGTGCACCGGGGCTTCCGGAACCGCCCACGGCAGCCGGGGCGCTGCTCGGCGACCGGCTGGACCGCATGGTGGCCTACGCCGAGCTGCTGGCCACCACCGCCATTGAGTGGGGCCTGCTCGGCCCCCGTGAGGTGCCCCGGCTGTGGGAGCGGCACCTGCTCAACTGCGCCGTGGTCGCCGAGCTGCTGCCCGAGGGGGCCGTCGTCGACGACCTGGGCAGCGGCGCCGGCCTGCCCGGACTGGTGCTGGCGATCCAGCGACCGGATCTGCGGGTCACGCTCATCGAGCCGCTGTTGCGTCGGGCCACCTTCCTCACCGAGACGGTGACCGCCCTCGGTCTGCAGAACGTGCAGGTGCAGCGGGCGCGCGCCGAGGAGCTGCGCACCCGCCGGGGTTCGGTCGACGTGGTGACCGCGCGAGCGGTGGCGCCGCTGGGCCGGTTGGCCGGCTGGGCGCTGCCGCTGCTGCGCCCGGGTGGGGCGCTGCTGGCGCTGAAGGGCAGCGGCGCGGCGGTGGAAGTCGCGGAGCAGCGCGACGAGGTCGAGCGGTACGGTGCCAGCGCGATCGAGGTGCTCAGCCTCGGCGTCGGGGTCGTGGAGCCGCCAACCACGGTCGTTCGGGTGTGGAAGGGGAGCGCGCGGTGAGCTGGCAGGTGATCGACGGGTCGGGCCGGCCCGACCACGACCCGGGTCTGCGGCCGAACGATGTTCCACGTGAAACCGAGCCGGACGACACCCCGATCGCCCGCGCCGCGGCCACCGCCGTGCAGGTGCTGACCGGCCAGGCCGGGACCCTGCCGCGACCCGAGCGGCCGCGGCTGATCACCGTCGCCAACCAGAAGGGCGGCGTGGGCAAGACCACCAGCACGGTCAACCTGGCCGCGGGCCTGGCGCTGCACGGACTGCGGGTCCTGGTCATCGATCTCGACCCGCAGGGCAACGCATCCACCGCCCTCGGGGTGCCCCACCAGTCCGGGGTGCCCTCGGTCTACGAGGTGCTGGTCGACGGCGTCCCGCTCGCCGACGTGGTGCATGCGGTGAGCGGCATTCCCGGCCTGTCCGCGGTGCCCGCGACGATCGACCTGGCCGGTGCCGAGATCGAGCTCGTCTCGATGGTGGCCCGCGAGTCCCGGCTGCGCCGCGCGCTGGAGGCGTTCCTGGCCGGCGAGCCCGGGTTCGACTACGTCTTCGTCGACTGCCCGCCGTCCCTCGGGCTGCTCACGCTCAACGCCATGGTGGCGGCCCGCGAGGTGCTCATCCCGATCCAGTGCGAGTACTACGCGCTGGAGGGCCTCGAACAGCTGCTGCGCACCGTGGACATGATCAAGGCGCACCTCAACCCCGAGCTGCACGTGTCGAGCATCCTGCTCACCATGTACGACGGGCGCACCCGGCTGGCGGCGCAGGTGGCCGACGAGGTGCGGGCCCACTTCGGGGCGCAGGTGCTGCCCACCGTGGTGCCCCGGTCGGTGCGGGTGTCCGAGGCGCCGAGCTACGGCCAGACCGTGCTCACCTATGACCCCGGCTCACCGGGGGCACTGTCCTACCTCGAGGCGGCCCGCGAGCTGGCCCGGCAGGTTCCCACCGAGTCCCCGGAGGTGCAGCGGTGACCCAACGGCATGGTGGTCTCGGCCGTGGGCTGGGCGCACTCATCCCCACGGCCCCGCCCGTCACCGAGGTGGCCGAGCCGGAGCTGCGCCCGGTGGACCTGCCGCAGCCGGTGGCCGGGGCGCACTTCGCCGAGCTGCCGATCACGGCCATCACCCCTAACCCGCGGCAGCCGCGGCAGCACTTTGACGAGGAGGCCATGGCCGAGCTCGTGCACTCGGTGCGGGAGATCGGCCTGCTGCAGCCGGTGGTGGTCCGCCCGATCGGTGCCGACCGCTACGAGCTGGTCATGGGCGAGCGGCGCTGGCGGGCCTGCCGGGAGGCCGGCCTGACCGCGATCCCGGCCATCGTCCGGGACACCGGGGACGACGACCTGCTGCGGGACGCGCTGCTGGAGAACCTGCACCGCAGCCAGCTGAACCCGCTGGAGGAGGCCGCGGCCTACGACCAGCTGCTCAAGGACTTCGGCTGCACCCACGAGGAGCTGGCCCAGCGGCTGGGCCGGTCCCGGCCGCAGATCAGCAACACGTTGCGGCTGTTGCGGCTGCCGCCCTCGGTGCAGCGGCGGTTGGCAGCCGGGGTGCTGTCGGCCGGCCATGCCCGGGCGTTGCTTGCGCTGCCGGACCCGCAGGCGCAGGACCGGCTGGCGCACCGGATCGCGGCCGAGGGGCTGTCGGTGCGTGCGGTCGAGGAGATCGTCACGGTGGGGGACGACGAGGCGCCGGCGCCGCGGCGGCGCGGCGGTCGCCCGGTCGCCCCCGAGCTGGCCGACCTCGCGGCTCGGCTGTCCGACCGGTTCGAGACCCGGGTCAAGGTCGACCAGGGCCGTCGGCACGGGAAGCTGGTGATCGAGTTCGCGTCGCGGGACGACCTGGCCCGGATCGTCGCGCTGCTGGACGCGACCCCCGGTCACTCAGAGTAGTCACTGACTCCATGGAGTGACATACGTCGACTCCGGGCCGGGTCAGCCCGCGACCCCCTCCGTGCGCGGGTCCGCACCCCGGGTGGTCGCCGCCGCGGCCAGCTCGGCGAGCAGCTCGCCCAGGTCGAGCCCGGCGGCGGCCACGGCCTGCGGGAACAGCGAGGTCTCGGTCATCCCGGGGGCCACGTTCACCTCGAGGAACCAGGGCAGGCCGGCCGGGTCCACGATGAGGTCGGTCCGGGACAGGTCCCGCAGACCGAGCGCCCGGTGTGCGTCCAGCGCCGCCTGAGCGCAGCGTTCGGCCACGTCCGCGGACAGCCGGGCCGGCGCGAAGAACTCGGTGGCGCCGGCGACGTACCGCGCGGTGTAGTCGTAGAAGCCGCTGTCCGGGACGATCTCCACCGCGGGCAGCGCCTCGGCGCGCCCGTCCCGCTCCAGCACGGCCACCGCGACCTCGGTGCCCGCGACGTACTGCTCGACCAGCGCGGTGTCCCCGTAGGAGAAGCTGCCCACCATGGCGGCGGGCAGGTCGCCGGCGGACCGAACGACCACCGCACCCAACGACGAGCCCCCTCGGGCCGGTTTGACCATCAACGGCAGGCCGAGACTCCCCACGATGGCGTCGAGCACCGCGCTGGCCCCCAGCTCGCGAAACGTCGAGTGCGGCAGGGCGACGGACGCCGGCGTGGCCAACCCGGCGGCGGCCACCACGGCCTTCGCACTGGGCTTGTCGAAGGCGGTCCGACAGGCGCTCGGGCGCGAGCCCAGGTAGGGCAGGCCGAGCAGCTCGAGCACGTCGCGCAGCGCGCCGTCCTCACCGGAGGCCCCGTGCAACAGCGGGACGACGACGGAGGGACGGTCGGCCTCGAGCCGGCTCAGCAACGCGGAGTCGACGTCGAGCAGCCGGGTCTCGGTGCCGGCGCCGCGCAGCGCGTCCAGGACCCGGCGGCCGGACCGTAGCGAAACGTCGCGCTCGTGCGACAGCCCGCCGGCGAGGACCACGATCGTCACGTCAGGCGCCTTCCTTGTCGGGGTTGCCGGGATCGAGCCAAGTAAGGACGGAGTCAGGCCGAGTCGGGGGTCGGAACATCCACTGCAGCGTCAGCCAATGGCCCATGGGCGGACCCGAAGGTCGACAAGAGGTCGAGCTCCTGCTCGATGACCGCGGCCAGCCGCCGCACGCCCTCCCGGATGCGGTCCGGCTCGGGATAGCAGTACGACAGCCGCATGGACCGCCGGCCGTCGGCTCGGGCCGCCCCCGAGTAGAACGCCGTCCCGGGCACGTAGGCCACCCGCGCCGTCACCGCCCGCGGAAGCATGGCGGCGGCGTCCAGCTCGCTCGGCAGGGTGACCCACGAGTAGAAGCCGCCGCCGGGCACGGTCCAGCTGGTCCCCTCGGGGAGCAGCGCGGCCATCGACTCGAGCAGGGCGTCGCGGCGCTCCCGGTACAGCTCGCGGAACGTCTTCACCTGCTCCCACCAGGGTTCCTCGGCGAGGTAGGTGGACACGGCCAGCTGGCTGAACGCCGGGGGGCACAGCACCGCCGCCTCGGCGGCCAGCACCAGCTTCTCCCGGACACCGTGCGGCGCCACCGCCCAGCCCACCCGGACACCCGGCGCGAACGTCTTGGAGAAGGTGCCCAGGTACACCACACCGTCCGCGGAGTCCGCCCGCAGCGCCCGCGGGACGACACCGTCGAAGCCCAGCAGCCCGTAGGGGTCGTCCTCGAGGACCAGCAGCCCGTGTCGTTCCGCCACGGCCAGCACCGCGGACCGCCGCGCCGGCCCCTGGCTGACTCCGGCCGGGTTGTGGAACGACGGGATCGTGTAGAGCAGCTTGGCCCGCCGGCCCTGCGCAGCCAGCCGGGACAGCGCCTCCTCGAGGGCGACCGGGTCCAGTCCTTCGTCGTCCATGTGCACGTGCACCACGTCGACCTGGTAGGCCGCGAACACCGACAGGGCCCCGACGTAGGACGGCGCCTCGGCGATGACGACGTCCCCCGGGTCGCAGAACAGCCGGGTGACCAGGTCGAGAGCCTGCTGCGAGCCGACGGTGACGACGACGTCGTCCGGGTGCGGCTGCACCCCGACGGTCGGCATCACCTCCGCGGCGATCTGCTCCCGAAGCCCCACGTCGCCCTGCCCGGAGCCGTACTGCAGCGCCGTCGCGCCACGCTCGGCGATCAGCCGGTGCACGGCGTCCGCCACCGTGTGGAGCGGCAGCGCCGAGACGAACGGCATCCCGCCGGCCAGCGAGACCACCTCGGGACGGGAGGCGACCGCGAACAGGGCCCTGATCTCCGACGCCGTCATCGAGCGGGCGCGCTGCGCATAGGAGTCCAGCCAGGGGTCCAGCCGGGAGCCGGTGCTGCCCGGACCGTGGTCCACCGGCGGCTCCCTCCTGGTGCAGGCCCTGACCGGCAGGCCCTGACCTCAGCGACGCACCGAACGTACCCGCGCCGTGCCGCCTACGATGCCTCATGGGCCGGCCTCCGGGGCCGTCGACCCTCCGGAGGTGGCGGTGGTGAAAGTCCTGCGGTGGGTGGTCGCAGGCCTGTTGCTCGGGGCCGCGGCCGCGTTCCTCGTCGAGCTGCTGCTGCCTCGGCGCCGTTCCTCGGCTGGATCGTCGGGCTACCTGCCGCCGCGGGCCTCCAGCGACCGGCACGCCGTCCTGCGGGGGTGACCGGCAGTGGCGCGACGCGTCGTCGGGCTGACGCTGGACAACCTGGACGACCTGACGACCCGGTGCCGCAGCTGCGTGCTGTGGGAGCTGGACCCGATGAGCGGGCGCCGGGCCCACGACCGGGGTGCGGCCGCTGCCGAGAAGGAGGCATGGGTCTCGGCCGCGCTGCTCGACTGGGGGTCGTGCGGGCGGGTCCTCTACCTGGACGGCGAGGTCGCCGGCCACGCGCTGTACGCGCCCCCGGCGTACCTGCCCGGCGAGACCCGCTTCCCGACCGCGCCGGTGGCCCCGGACGCCGTGCTCCTCACCACCGTCGACGTGCGCCCGGCGCACCGAGGGGGCGGTCTGGGCCGGGTGCTGGTGCAGTCGGTGGCCAAGGACCTGACCCGGCGTGGGATCCGGGCCATGGAGGCCTACGGGGACGCCCGGCCGGGCGCCCAGCAGCTGGCCGACTCGTGCACCCCGCCGGTGGGCTTCCTGCTCGGCGTCGGGTTCAAGACCGTGCGGCCGCACCCGCGCTACCCGCGGCTGCGGCTGGACCTGCGCACGGCGCTGTCCTGGCGGGAGGACGTCGAGGGGGCGCTCGAGCGGCTGCTCGGCTCGGTGCACCGCGGCCGGCCGATCCCGGTGCGGGCCCCGCGCTCCACCTCCGGGCCGCTCAGCCCACGAGGTGAGGCAGTCTGAGCACCCGCGGGTCCTCGTCGCGGGGCTCGGACAGCCGCTGGACGGCGGCCACGACCGCCTCGGCCACCAGGTCGCGAAACGCCGGGTCGGCCAGCCGGGCGGCGTCCTGCGGGTGGGTGAGGTATCCCACCTCGATCCGCACGGCGGGCATCACGGTGTGCCGCAGCAGCCCCCAGGTCTTGCCATGGGTGTGGCAGTCCCGCAGGCCGGTGCGGGCCGCGATCTCGTCCTGGACCAACCCGGCGAAGGTCTCCCCGATCGCGGAGTGCACCCCCAGCGCCCGATTGCCGTAGTAGTAGGTGGCCACGCCGTTGGCCATCCGGTCGGCGGAGGCGTCGCAGTGCAGCGAGATGACCAGGTCGGCGTCCAGCCGGTTGGCCACGGCGGCCCGCTCCCCGTCGTCTGGAGCCGGGTCACCCGGACGCAGCCGGCCCCGGCTCAGGTGGACCACCACACCGGACACGGCCAGCCGGCCCTCGACCCGCGCGGCGAGGTCCTCGGCCAGCCGGGCCTCATCGACCTCCGGCCGCTCGGGCGCGCAGGCACCCCGGTCCAGGCCCCCGTGCCCCGGGTCGATCAGCACGACCCGCAGCCGGCCCCGGTGCCGGATTCGCTCGGCCTCCCACAGCGCCTCCGGCGCCCCGCCGACGACCGTGCGGCTGAGCCGCTCCAGGGCCCGGAACGTGAGGGGTCCGCACAGTCCGTCAACCGTGCTGCCGACGTTGCGCTGGAACTCCTTGACCGCCCGCTCGGTGTGCGTTCCGAACACGCCGTCCACCCGGCCGACGTCGAAGCCCAGGTCGAGCAGCCGGCGCTGCAGGGTCGTGACGTCGTCCCCGGCGAGCAGGTGGCCGGGGACGTGGGCCAGCACGCGGTCCCCGAGCCGCCAGTGCGCCTCCTCCAGCAGCCGCCAGGTGACCGGGCCGACGATGCCGTCGACGGTCACCCCGCGGCGCTGCTGGAAGGTGCGCACCGCACGGTCGACGTCGCGGTCGAACAGGTCGCCGGCACGTAGGTCGACGGTGTCCGCGGGCCGGGCCAGCAGGTCCAGCCGGTACAGCAGCACGCGGACCTCGGCCACGGCCGTGCCGTGGTCGCCGAGCCGGTACGTGGAATGCGCCATCAGCTGCCAGCCTTCGGTTGCCGCTGGCTCGGCATGCTACCGGCGGGAGGCCTCTCGATCGGTCAGGCGATGAAGCCGGCCAGGTCGCGCAGCAGCGCGGCCTTGGGCTTGGCGCCGATGATCTGCTTGACCAGCTGGCCGCCCTGGTAGACGTTCATGGTCGGGATCGAGGTGATCCCGTAGGCGGCCGCCGTGCGCGGGTTCTCGTCGACGTTGAGCTTGACCACCGAGATCTTGTCGGCGTGCTCGCCGGCGATCTCCTCGAGGATCGGTGACACCGCGCGGCACGGGCCGCACCACTCGGCCCAAAAGTCGACGATGACCGGCTTCTCGCTGGCCAGCACGTCGGTGGCGAACGAGTCGTCAGTCACAGCCTTGGCGTGGGCACCCATGGGGGGCTCCTTCTTCTAAGTTCGGGTCGAGTTCGGGGCGGTCCGCTGAGCTGGTCCGGCGACCGCTCGTCGAACCCTCTCACGCGGATCAGACGGTGACGGAGGAGTGTGCGGCCGCGGACGGCTGGCCGGTGGCGGCCGCGTCGTCCAGGTCGGCCAGGAACCGCTCGGCGTCGAGGGCGGACTGGCAGCCGGTGCCGGCCGCGGTGATGGCCTGTCGGTAGATGTGGTCGACGACGTCGCCGCAGGCGAACACGCCGGGCACGTTGGTCCGGGTGCTGGGGTGGTCGACGATGAGGTAGCCCTCCTCGTCCCGGTGCAGCTGGCCGACGAACAGGTCGCTGCGCGGGTCGTGCCCGATGGCCAGGAACAGCCCGGTGGCGTCGAGGGTGGACTCCTCGCCGGTGACGATGTTGCGCAGTCGGACCCCGGTCACCTTGCCGTCGCCCAGGACGTCGACGACCTCGGAGTTCCAGGCGAAGCGGATCTTGTCGTTGGCGAGGGCGCGGTCGGCCATGACCTTGGACGCGCGCAGCGTGTCGCGCCGGTGCACGATCGTGACCGAGCGGGCGAACCGGGTGAGGAAGGTGGCCTCCTCCATGGCGGTGTCTCCACCGCCGACGACCGCGATGTCCTGGTCGCGGAAGAAGAACCCGTCGCAGGTCGCACACCACGACACGCCGTGCCCGGACAGCCGCTTCTCGTTCGGCAGGCCCAGCTCGCGGTAACCGGAGCCGGTGGCCACGATGACCGAGCGGGCCCGGTGGGTGCCGCCGGAACCGTCGGTGACGACCTTGATCTCGCCGGTGAGGTCCACGGCGGTGACGTCGTCGGCGACCAGCTCGGCGCCGAACTTCTCGGCCTGCTTGCGCAGGTTGTCCATCAGGTCGGGACCCATGACGCCGTCGGGGAAGCCGGGGAAGTTCTCCACCTCGGTGGTGTTCATGAGCGCCCCACCTGCGGTCACCGCGCCTTCGAAGACCAGCGGCGCCAGGTTGGCGCGGGCTGCGTAGACGGCGGCGGTGTAGCCGGCGGGTCCGGAGCCGATGATGATGACGTTGCGGACGTCGGTCACGGTGCATCCTCAAGGGGGTCGACAGGGCTTCGGTGCCGAAAACCGATTCTATGCCCGCGGTATTCCCCCGGGGGTATCCGTTGCGGCCCGCTCAGTGCCGCACGCTGGCGTAGTACAGCAGCGTGGCGTCGGCACTCGAGCAGGCCGGTGTGACCACGAACACGTCGTAGCGGGTGCTCGACCCGACGAGCACCACGACCACGGCGGGCTGGCCCTCGAAGCTGCCGGCGTCCACCGCGACCGGAGAGGTGGCGGGGCCGCCCTCCTCCACCTTGGCCAGGCAGGCGGCCAGCCGGGTGCGGTTCTCGATCAGGCTCTTGCCCGGCGCCGCGAGCGTGCTGACCGTGCCGTCGTTGGTGGTCGGGCTGGCCGGGCTGGGCGACGTCGCGGCGACCAGGGTGAGCACCTCGGGCCCCAGGTTGGCCTTGGTGTAGCCTCGCCCCGAGGCGCTCAGCCGCGGGGTCTCGGCCCCGGGGGCGCGGCTGGCCAGGGCCGCCGCCCCGCTGGCTTCGTTGGGCGACGTCGACGAGCGACCGCCGAGCGCGCCGACCACGACGGCGCTGCCGAGCGCGAGCACCGCGACGACGGCGGCCGCGGACATCAGCCAGTGCCCGCGCAGGCGGGCGCCCAGGCCGGCGCTCCCCGCCGCGGTGATCGTTGTGACGGTTGCGGCCGCAGTGGCGACAGCGCCGCGCGTGTCCAGGGCGGCTGCCTCGGCGGCCAGCGCTGCGTCGATCCGGGCGGCCACCTCGGGGGGCATCGTCGGCTCCGGCAGGCCGGCCAGCAGGTCGTGCACGAAGCCGTCGTCGTCCAGGTCGCCGTTCAGCGGGTTGGACATCGCCGCTCACCTCCCTGCCTGGTCGTTGGGCATGCCCTGGGGTGGGACGTCTCCGGGGTGGTCCGGGTTCCGCAGAGACGCCAGCAGGGGGGCCAGCTTGGCCCGGCCGCGGGAGCAGCGGCTCTTGACCGTGCCAGCGGGGCAGTCCAGGACCGCGGCGGCGTCGTCGACGGAGTAGCCGTGGAGGTCGACCAGGACCAGCGCGGCCCGCTGCTCGATCGGCAAGGTCAGCAGCGCCTGCTGCACGACCAGCGCGGTCTCCCGGCTGGCGAAGGCGTCCCCGGGCTGGGCCGGCAGCAGCGCGTCGTCGTCCGGCAGGGGGTCGGCCGCGCGCACCGTCCGCCGCCGGACCAGGTCGAGGCAGGCGTTGACGACGATCCGGTGCAGCCACGTGGTGACGGCGGCGTCCCCCCGGTACGAGCCGGCCGAGCGGTAGGCCGAGATCAGCGCGTTCTGGACCGCGTCGGCGGCGTCCTCGGGGTGGCCCAGGGTGCGCAGCGCGATCGCCCACAGCCGGTCCCGGTGGCGCAGGACCAGCGTGCCGAAGGCGTCCGGGTCGCCGGCCACGTGCGCGGCGAGCAGCGCCCGGTCGTCGAGCCCGTGAGGCTCGGCGTCGGACATAGGCGCTCCCTGGCTGGGGTCGGTGGGGGGTTCCCCGGGGGCGTGCCCAGGGTAGGCGGACGACGGTTCAGTTCCGCAGGACCTGCACCTCGGACACGCCGCCGCGGTACCGGGCACCGTCCTTCGGCAGCTTGGTCAGCCACAGCAGCAGGTACCGGGCCTCGACCTGCGGGTCGGGCCGCAGCGTCACCAGGTCGCCGGCGCCCTTGGCCTGCGCCACGGTGATGGCGTCGTCGGCGGTGACCGGGGCGATGGTGGCCGCCCGCAGCTCGATGTCGGTGCCCCGGCCGACCAGCTCGACCCGTACCGCGGCGATCGTGGTGGGAGCGCCCAGGTCGAGCAGCAGCCCAACCCCCGGCTTGAGCCCGCCCAGGTCGGCCCGGTCGTAGAACACGGTGCGCCAGGCGGTGCTGGGCTTGCCGTCGATGGCGAGCGGCGCCAGCTGCGGGTTCTCCTGGCCGTTGCCGGCCGGGTCGAAGTCATGGACCGACACGATCGGGATCGGCCCGCCTCGCAGCGCCGTGCTGGAGCCCGGGCTGGCCGGGCTGGCCGGGCTCGCACCGGCCCCCGGCTGGTCGCGGGTGGACGCCGACCAGGCCAGCGCGCCCACCGCCAGCGCGGCCGCGGCCACCACCGCGGTCACCGTCACCGCGACGACCGCCAGCGGACCGGGGCGGGTCGAGTCACCGCCCGCCGGCGGCGGGGAGTCGTCGACGGCCTCCCGGTCCAGCTCGACCGGCACCAGCCGGCCCTGGGCGGACTCCAGCGCCCTGGCCACCTCGCCGGGCGTGGTCAGCGCGCCCCGCTCGGTGAGTCCGAGGGCTCGGGCCGCGATGTCGTCGAGGACCGGCGGCACGCCGGCCAGCACGCCGCGGGCCCGGACCGGTCGGCCCCCGATCCGCGGGGCGGCGGGGAGGGCGCAGTGGGCCGGCTCGCCGGGCCACCGCCCGGTCAGGGCCGCGTACAGCAGGGCCCCGAGCCCGCGCGCGTCCGCCGCGGCGGCGTCCGTCGGCCGCTGCCCCTTCGCCCGGCCGCCGTCCAGCGCGGCCAGCAGCTCGAGGCCGGCGACCCGGACCCGGCCGTCGTCGGTGCACTGGACCCAGCGCGGTGCCAGCCGCCCATGGTGCAGCCCCTGCTCGTCCGCACGGCTCAGCGCCGAGGCCACCTCACCGACGAGTCGGCGGGCCTCGGCCGCAGCCAGCGGCCCCTCGGCGAGCAGCTGCTCCAGCCCGGTGGCGTCCTGCCACTCGACGACCAGGCAGGTCTGCTCGTCGTCCTCCACGATGTCGAGCACCCGCTGCAGCCGGGGGTCGTCCGCCCGGGCGGCCGCCCGGGCGGCCTCCCGCACCTCGTCCAGGTGGGGCTGCCCGGGATCCACCGAGATCACCGCGACCGGGCGGTGCAGCGCACCGTCGGTGGCGGCCCACAGGGTCCAGCCGGCGCCGTCGAGGACGCGGTCCTCGATGCGGTAGCGGCCAGCCAGGGTGCGCACAGCTATGAGCGTACGGCCGGACCCGGGGCTCACCCCGCCACCGGACGGCTGGCCCCGATGTACCCGTCGAGGTACACCCGGGCGATTCGCACGACGTCGCCGGTGTGGGGGGCCTGCAGCATGAACCCACCGCCCAGGTAGATGGCCACGTGATGGATCGTGCTCGGGTCGTTGACGTCGGTGGCCCAAAACAGCAGGTCGCCGGGACGCAGCTGGTCGAGCGACGGGTGGGTGCCCACGGTCCACTGGTCGGCGGCGACCCGGGGCAGCCGCACGCCGGCCTGGGCGAAGGCCCACTGGGTCAGGCCCGAGCAGTCGTAGCTGTCCGGGCCGGTGGCGCCCCACTGGTACGGCAGCCCGAGCGCGCTGCGGGCGGCTGTGATCGCCGTGACGACGGCCGCCGGGGTGTCGGCCGGCAGCGCCGGGACGTCGGTCGTGAACGGCAGCAGGGCGGCGGCTCGGGCGGCGGCCGCGGCGGCCTGGTCGGCGGCCACCAGCCGGCGCACGTCGGCGCTGGCAGCGGCCAGCTCGGCCTGCCGGGTGGCCAGCAGGGTCTCCACGGAGGTTGCGGCGCCGCGGGCGGCCGTCTCCAGGCTGGTGCGCTGCGCGGCCAGCGTGTCCAGCCGGCCGGCCAGGGCCGCGGCGGCGGTCAGCTGGGTGGTCGTCCCGGCGGCTGCGGCCTGCTCGCTGCGCAACACGAGGTCGACCGTGGCGATCCGCAGCAGGACGTCGCTGATGTCGCCTCCAGCGAGGACCGAGGCGTACAGGCCGGTCGTCCCGCCGGACATGTACAGCGCCCGGACCCGTCGGGTGGTCTCCGCCTGCTGGCTGGACTGCTGGTCGGTCAGGGTCTGCAGCTGCTGGGACGCGCTCAGGTAGCTCGTCACCACGGCGCCAAGGTGGTCCTGGACCCGGTTGTACGCCTCGGTGGCGGTCTCCAGCTGCACCTCGAGGGCAGCGACCTGGGTAGCCAGCGCCGCGGCCCTGGCCCGGGCGTCGGCCACGGTGGGGTCGGCCGCAGCCGGGCCCGAGGGCAACCCGGCCAGCAACGCTGCCGCGGCGAGCGACGCGGCGATCCAGCCTCGACGGGCCCGCGCAGCGCTCACTGCACCGACGGCGAGGCCGTCGCGGTCGCGGTGGACTGCAGGAGGCCGCGGGTGAACGGCAGGAGCTGGAGCACGATGGTGTGGATGGTGCGGTGCACCGTGGCGCTGACCTCGCCGTCCGGGTAGAAGACCAAGTCCTTGGCGGCCAGCGTGACGCCGTTGTCCTTGGCGACGATCGAAGCGGCCTGGTAGGTCTGCTCGGCGTCGTGCTTGGTGGCCCGGTACTTGTCGGCGGCCGCGCTCGCCACTGTGTTGGCGGCGTCGGTCGAGGAGACCTTGGCGACCCCGATCGCGATCCCGTCGAAGGCAAGCAGCCCGATCAGGACCAGGACCAGGGCGACCTTGAACAGCCAGCCGATGACCAGGCTGCCGCGGTCGTCGCGCAAAGGGGCGCCCATTCCCGATGGGTCGGCTCAATTGGGGCCCGGCTTGAGTGGGCCAATGGCCCGACTGCGCCGGACGGGTGACTAGCTCCGGGAGCGGCCCGCCCGGGCGGCGACGACGTCGACCAGCTCGCTGACCTCGGCGACGCGCAGCCGGCGGGCCACCACGACGAACACGACCCCGCCCACCGCGCTGACCCCGAGGATGAGCAGCAGGGCGCCCAGCCGCCCGCCCGGCAGCACCCGCTGGAGCAGGTGCAGGGTGGCCCAGCCGGCCAGCCCGGCCGGGATCCCGGCCACCGTGAGCCGGACCAGGGTGCGCACGGTGAGGTAGGTGTTCAGCCCGCCCAGGCGGCGGCGCAGGATCTGCCACAGCAGCACCATGGTGGCCAGGTAGGCGGCCGAGTAGCCCAGCGCCAGGCCGACGACCTGCTGCTCGGGTGGCAGCGCGAGGTAGAGCGCGTACGCCGCGGCCAGGTTCACCGAGTTCAGGAACAAGGCGACCAGCGCCGGCGTCCGGGTGTCCTCCACCGCGTAGAAGCCGCGCAGCAGCACGTAGTAGATGCTGAACGGCACCAGCCCCAGGGCGAAGGCCGCGGTCACCACGCCGATGTACCGGCCGGTGCCCCCGCCGCTGGCGCCGAAGCTGAACAGCAGCAGGCCGATGCTCGGGCCGAGCAGCACGAGCGCGATGGCCGAGGGCACCATCGCCGTGCTCACCAGTCGGATCCCCCGGCTCACGTCGTCCCGGACGCCGCGCAGGTCGTTCGCGGCGGCCGCCCGGCTCATCCGCGGCAGCAGCGCCGTGACCACCGACACGGTGACCACGGAGTGCGGCAGGATGAAGATCAGGTACGCGGTCGTGTAGACGGTGATGCCGGCTCCGCTGGTCGACCCGGCCGCCTCGGCCGCGGCGTTGGCCCCGGTGGCCAGCCGCGCGACGACCACGAAGGCCAGCTGGTTGATCGCGACCAGGACGATGGTCCACTTGGCGAGGGTGACCGCCTTGCCGAGGCCCTGCCCGCGCAGGTCGAAGCGCGGCCGGTAGTGGTACCCGTACCGGGCCATCACGGGGATCAGGGCCAGGGCCTGCACCACGATGCCGGCCGTGGTGCCGAGCCCGAGCAGCGCCGTCTCGGCCGGGGTGATGGTCGCCGTCGTCGGGTCCGGGCCGACGACGGCGATGAAGATGCCGCAGACGACGATGACGACCAGGTTGTTGAGGATCGGGGTGAACATCGGCATCGCGAAGTGCCCGCGGGCGTTGAGCACCTGGCTGTACAGCGTGTACACGCCGTAGAAGAAGATCTGCGGCAGGCAGTACCGGGCGAAGGCCGTCGAGACCCCGAGGTCGGTGCTGCTCCAGCTGTTCGTGGAGTACAGCCGGACGATGAACGGTGCCAGCGCGACGGTCAGCGCGGATACCGCGAGCAGTACCAGGCCGGACAGGGTGATCAGCCGGTCGGCGTAGGCGCCGCCCCCGTCGCTGTCGGAGGCCATGTGCCGCACCAGCTGCGGGATGAACACCGCGTTGAGCGCCCCGCCGACGAGCAGGATGTACAAGATGTTGGGCAGGTTGTTCGCGACCGTGTAGGTGTCGGCGAACACCTGTCCGCCGATCGCGGCGACCAGCACGATGTTGCGCAGCATGCCGGTGACCCGGGACGCGATGGTCCCCACCGCCATCACCGAGCTGCTGCGCAGCACCCCGGCGTCCGCGCTCACGACGACTCCCCGTCCGGCGCGGGGGCCGGGTGCCGCCCACGGCGGATGGCCCGGCCGATCCGGTAGGTGAGCGCGACCGTGAGCAGCACCAGGGCGCCGCCGACGACCCACTGGGCGACCTCGCCGATGCCGGTGGCCCGCACCGGGAAGCTGACCACGGGTCCGTAGGCCTGGCCGTCCGGGGCGAACAGCCGGGCCTGCACGACCAGCCGGCCGTTGACCGCGGCCTCGGCCTTGACCTCGACCGTCGCCCGACGTCCGGCGTCGACCGTGACGAGCCCCGGCTGGCTCAGGGTCATCCGCACGGACGGCACCGTGGCGACGTCCAGCCGCACCGTCACCGCCTGGTCCAGGTCGTTGGCCACCGTGATCGGGATCTGCCCGCTGCGCGAGGTCAGGGTGACCGGACCGGACGGCACGATGTGGACGCCGGCCTGGGCCTTGGCGATGGCCGCGGTGACCGACCGGGCGAAGGCGGTCCCCGCCACCTCCCGCCCACGCCAGGCCGCGGACTCCGCGCGCAGCAGGCCGCGCTCCAGTTGGTCGGCCAGCGGCTGCGGCTGGGACAGCACCGAGGTGAGCGACTGCAGGTCGTAGCGGCCGACCCGCACCTGCCCGAGCTGGCCGGCGGAGACCTCCCGCCGGGCCACCACGGTGGGGTAGCTCGGGCGGCGCCGGGACACCCCGGGCGAGGCCTCCGCGCGCAACTGCTGGACCGTCTGCGGCTGCACCCAGGGCACCGACCCGAGGGCCGAGAGCAGGCCGCGGACGGCGGTCACCTCGGGCTGCCAGTACCGGGGCGGCGCCACGACCACGGCCCGGCCGTCGTAGGGGCGCTCGGCGGTGACCATGGCCAGCTCGGAGAGGAACCGCTGGCGGGCCAGCACGGCCCCGCCCTGCTGGGCCACCGGGGTGGCGAGCAGCGCGGACAGCACCCGGTCGGTCACCAGGGCGGTGAGCTGGCTGTTCTCGAGCGGGCCGACGGCGGACGGCGTGTACGACACGGTCCGCGACGTCGGGGTGTAGACGTCGGACAGGACCACGGCCCGCACGCCGGCGTCGTTCAGGGCGCCCAGGGCGGCCGCGTCGGCGGTCCCCTCGGCCGGCCACGCGACGTCACCGGTGACGCTTCGCCCGAGCACCTCGCGGACCACGGCCGGGCCGAGGGCCGTGGAGGTCTTCAGGTCGCCGGTGAGGCCGGCCCTGGTCACCGCCACGGCGTCCGGGTCGGCGTACGCGAGGGCGTTCGCGTCCCCGCTCCCAACCGCCGACTTCAACGACGCCAGCCACCGCGCGGCGGCCGGGTCGGGCGCCGCGATGACCGAGCCCTGCGGCAGCGGGCCGCCGTCGGCCAGCGCGCCGGCCGACTCCAGCAGGTCGCCGTCCAGCACCCAGCTCACCGGCTCGCCGGCGGCGGTGGTCACCAGGTCGGTGAGCCGCCCGCTCAGCTCGGTGCCGAACGCGGCCGCCGGCAGCGTGCCTTCGGCCGCGGTGGAGGGGGTGGTCAGGACCGGCCACAGCACTGCGAGCCGGGTGGGCTGCAGGCCGGTGGTGTCCGCGCCCCAGGTGAGGAACGTGCGGGCCGTCCCCAACCGGGCGCGGGAGCCGTCCGCGCGGGTGGCCCGGGCCTCGACGGCCATCGGGTAGACGCCGTATCCGGACAGCGCCAGCTGGGCGCCGGCCACGTCCAGCTGCCAGCTGCCGCTGGCCCCGGGCGCCAGGGTGGCGGCGACGTCCACCGGGGCGCCCGCGACGGAGCCGGGTGGCGGGTCGGTGCTCGAG